>CALDUJ010000115.1 GCA_937923735.1 uncultured Flavobacteriaceae bacterium
TGAGAGATTTCCATTAAATGGTCGTCTACAATATTTGCTAAGTGATAGGTCGGCATGCCGTCACTTTTAAAGAGTACTTTGTCATCAAGCACATTTGTATCTATAGAAATATTACCACGGATAATATCTTTTAAACTCAAAGTTTCATCTTGAGGAGACTTAAAACGAATGACATAATTATCTCCAGCTTCAATCTTGCTTGTCACTTCTTCTTCCGAAAGTGACAAGGAGTTTTTCAGCTTCAATCTATTGTGCCAATTATAGATAAAGGTTTTTCCTTTTGCCTCATGATCTTTCCTATGAAAATCTAATTCTTCAGAAGTATCAAATGCATAATAGGCGTTTCCGCTTTCAATCAACTGATCCGCATATTGCTTGTATAGGTGTTTGCGTTCGCTTTGTCTGTATGGGCCAAATTTTTCGTTTTTGGAACCTGTACTGAGCGGAGCCGAAGCAGGACCTTCATCAAAAGAGATATTGCACCAATTCAGTGATTCAATGATATAGTCTTCAGCACCTTTTACATACCTGTTTTGATCAGTATCTTCAATGCGCAATACAAAGGTTCCGTTATGTTTTTTAGCGAATAAATAATTGAATAAAGCGGTTCTTACGCCACCAATATGTAATGGTCCTGTTGGACTAGGAGCAAAACGTACACGTACGGGTTTAGACATTCTTAATGGATTTTCGACAAAGATAAGATATACGTTATAGGAAGCCTAGTAGTTGCTTAACGACTTTAACAGAAGCTTATCAAATTTTAGGAATTTCTAATCAAATAAAATTGTATGTTTATGAGTTGAACAAGGAATAAAGCCTACTATTGAGCAATTTTAAAACTATACAAGACAAGTTAGAGCAATTCGTCAGGAAGTATTACACCAATGAATTAATCAAGGGTGCCATATTGTTTTTTTCGATTGGGCTGCTTTATTTTTTAGTAACACTTCTAATTGAAAATTTCCTTTGGCTTAGCCCGAACGCCAGGACAGTGTTGTTTTGGATGTTCGTTGCAGTTGAGTTAGGGTTATTCTTCAAGTTCATTGTTATTCCATTAGCACACTTATTTAAATTAAAAAAAGGAATTGATAATAAACAAGCGTCGAAGATCATAGGAAATCATTTTCCACAAGTGAATGACAAGTTGTTAAATGTTCTTCAGCTCAATCAGAATACAGGCCAATCTGAATTGCTATTGGCAAGTATCGAACAAAAATCAGCAGAACTAACACCTGTGCCATTTAAGCTGGCCGTCGATTTTAAAAGAAATTTGAAATATTTAAAATACGCCGCAATTCCTTTACTAATAGTCTTCTTAGTTTCTTTTTCAGGAAATTTTAATTGGTTCAGCGATGGTTATGAGCGCGTCGTGAATTATCAAACTGCTTACGAACCACCCGCCCCGTTTGAATTTTTTGTGGTAAATAATGATTTAAACGCTATTGAAAACAAAGACTTTAGATTACAAGTAAGAACAGCTGGGGACGTAATTCCGGAGAATGCGCAAATCAATTATAATGGCGAGACATATTTTTTGCAACAAACCGCACGTGGAGAATTTCAATATGTGTTTTCTCAACCAAAACAGGATATCGATTTTAATATTGAGGCCAACGGTGTCAGGTCTAGGCCGTATCAATTAAACGTTGTAGAAACACCAACTCTGTTAGGGTTTGATATGGTGCTGGACTATCCTTCCTATACTAAGAAAAGAGATGAAACCTTGAAGAGCACAGGTAATGCAACCGTGCCTCAAGGCACGAATATTTCATGGAAATTAAGAACCAAGTCTACTGAAGAAGCTTTTATATATGCTACGGACACAACAAATTTTAGCCTAGATGAAAAAGGACAGTTTAATGCGTCTAAGAGGGTATATCGCAATTTTGATTACAACATAAGTACCAGTAATGCTAACCTGAAGGATTATGAAAATTTAGCATTTTCAATAGATGTTATTACAGATGAGTATCCTGAAATGAATTTGCAGGTTGAACGAGATTCTATAGATCAACAAACCCTATATTTCTTTGGGCAAGTTTCAGATGATTACGGACTCAGCAAACTGAATCTGGTGTACTATCCTATTGGAGATGAAACGAGCAAACAAATAGAGTCATTGCCTGTTTCGGTTTCTAATTTTGATGAATTTGTAACGTCTTTCCCAAATAGTTTAAATGTGCAAGACGGCGTTAGCTACGAGCTGTATTTTGAGGTATTTGATAATGATGCCATCAACAAATATAAACGCACGAAAAGCGTCGTGTATTCATTCCGAAAACTTACTAAGGACGAGGAAGAGCAACAACAACTGCAGCAGCAGAATGAAACAATTAAAGACTTAAATAAAGCATTAGATAAATTTGAGGAACAAGAAAAGAAGCTTGAAGAACTCTCCAAAACTCAAAAAGAAAAATCTGAACTTAATTTTAACGACAAGAAGAAACTACAAAACTTCTTACAGCGTCAAAAGGAGCAAGAGCAATTGATGCAAAATTTCAACAAGAAGCTTCAAAAGAATTTGGAAGAATTTCAACAAGAAGAACAAGACCCTTTTAAAGAGCAATTACAAGAACGCTTAAAAGAAAATCAGGAACAGCTTAAGCAAGATGAAAAACTAATGAAAGAGTTGGAGAAGCTTGCAGAAAAGATTCAGAAAGAAGAGTTTTCAGAGAAGCTTGAGAAGTTGGCTAAACAGAATAAGAATCAGAAGCGAAGCCTCCAACAAATGCTGGAGCTGACCAAACGGTATTATGTTGGTAAGAAGCTTGAGAAGCTACAACAAGAACTGGAAAAACTAGCTGAAAAACAGGAAGCGCTTTCTAAAGAATCTGAAGAGAATAACACTAAAGAAAAGCAGGAAGAATTAAACAAAGAATTTGAGGGTTTTCAAAAAGAAATGGAAGAGCTCAAAAAGGAAAGTAATGAGCTGAAGAAGCCGATGGATATTCCTCAGGATAAGAACAAAGAAGCAGAAGTAAAAGAAGAACAGCAAAAAGCTACAGAGGAATTGCAAGAGAAACAGGATATGCAAGAACCTCAAACTCAAGAGCAACAAGAACAGAAACAGCAAAAACAAAAATCAGCGCAAAAGAGTCAGCAGAAGGCGGCTCAGAAAATGAAAGAGATGAGTAAAAAGATGGGTCAGTCCATGCAAATGTCTGGAGGCGAACAAATGCAAGAAGATGCAGAAATGCTTCGGCAAATCTTAGATAACCTTGTCCTGTTCTCTTTTGATCAAGAAGCGCTGATGAAGCAATTTAAAAGCATTGAAATAAATCATAGTGAATATGCAAAGTATCTAAGAAAACAAAGCACCCTTAGAGAACATTTTGAGCATATTGATGATAGCTTATTTGCATTGTCCTTAAGACAGCCTAAGATTTCAGAAAAAGTAAATAAGGAAATTACGGAGGCGTTTTTCAACATTGACAAGTCTTTGGCTCAATTAGCTGAAAATAGGTTATATCAAGGTGTAGCAACACAACAATACACTGTTACTGCAGCTAATAATTTAGCTGATATGTTAAGCAATTCACTGGATAATATGCAGATGCAGATGAATCCTGGTCAAGGCCAAGGAGGGCAATCAGGACAACAATTACCCGACATTATTATGAGTCAAGAGCAACTGAATCAACAGATGAAAGAAGGTATGCAAAAAGGCGGAAAGGAAGGTGACAAAAAAGAAGGAGAAGAAGGCAAGAAAGGTGAAGGCGAAAAGGGTGAGGAAGGAGAGAATGGAAAAGAAAAAGGAAGACAGCAAGGTAATCAACAAGGAGAAGGAGAGGGCGAAGGTCAAGGCAATGAATCTGAGAATGGAAAACTCTTTGAGATTTACCAAAAGCAACAGCAATTAAGACAAGCCTTAGAACAACAGCTTAAGAACATGAAAGGCAATTCTGGGACAAAGGGACAGGCAGAGAAACTTGTTAAGGATATGGAAGAGGTTGAGTTAGATTTAATCAACAAAGGCTTTACAAATCAGACGCTTCAAAAAATGATGAAGCTTCAGCATCAACTATTGAAATTGGAAAATGCTGCTTTTCAACAAGGACAAGACACTAAAAGAGAGTCTAAAACAAATATGGAGCAGTTTAAGAATAATACAAACAATAGCATTCCCAAGGCTAAACAATACTTCAATACAACCGAAATATTAAATCGTCAAGCATTACCTTTGCAGCAGAAATACAAAAAGAAGGTTCAAGAATATTTCAAGAAGACTAATGATTGAATTTAATTATGAAACAGATTTTAGACTAGAGGATGAAGCTCTAATATCTAATTGGATTGGTGATGTTATTAAATCTGAAAACTGTAAGGAAGGAGAGATAAATTATATCTTCTGCAATGACGAATATCTACATAAACTCAATGTTGAGTTTTTAAGTCACGACACCCTAACCGATATTATTAGTTTTGATTACTCCGTAGGAAAAGAACTACATGGGGATGTTTTTATTTCTATTGACAGGGTAAGAGATAATGCTAAAGATTTTGGTGTTGATTTTACTCAAGAATTACGTAGGGTTATTGTGCATGGTATTTTGCATTATTGCGAATACAAGGATAAAACAGATGACGACGCTAAGGAGATGCGCTCTAAAGAAAACCACTACTTAGAGCAATTGGTTGAGAATTAGAAGAATCGATGTATCTTTGCAAACTGTCATTCCTGCGTAGGCAGGAGTCTCATTAAATTTAGCAAAACAACATAAACGTTCCACGTGGAACAATCCGAGTTCCCGCGCATGCGAGAATCTTTTAAATAGAGAAAAGAATTAGAAATGTTTAACGAAGTATATGATGTTATTGTAGTTGGTGCTGGTCATGCAGGTAGCGAGGCTGCTGCTGCTGCTGCTAACATGGGGAGTAAAACATTGCTTGTAACAATGAACTTGCAAAACATTGCTCAAATGTCTTGTAATCCCGCTATGGGAGGCATTGCAAAAGGGCAAATCGTTCGCGAAATAGATGCTCTTGGCGGTTATAGCGGAATAGTGAGCGACACTTCGGCAATTCAGTTTAAGATGTTGAATAAATCTAAAGGTCCTGCAATGTGGAGTCCGAGAGTGCAAAGTGACAGAATGCGTTTTGCAGAAGATTGGAGAATGCTTTTAGAGAAAACACCAAACCTTGATTTCTATCAAGAAATGGTTTCAGGTCTTTTGATTGATAAAGATAAAGTTGCAGGTGTAAAAACATCTCTCGGCATTGAGATAAAAGCAAAGACGGTTGTTCTTACAAATGGCACCTTTTTAAATGGGTTAATCCACATCGGGGATAAAAATTTCGGTGGTGGAAGAGCAGGTGAAAAAGCAGCAACCGGAATTACAGAACAACTTATTGATTTAGGATTTGATTCTGGCAGAATGAAAACAGGAACACCCCCAAGAGTAGATGGTCGTTCTTTGGATTATTCCAAAATGGAAGTTCATGGAGGAGATGATAACCCGGAGAAATTTTCTTATTTGGATATAACAAAGCCGTTAACACATCAACGTGATTGTCATATGACATATACAAGTCCAGAGGTTCATAATTTACTTAAGGAAGGCTTTGATAGATCGCCAATGTTTAATGGCAGAATAAAAAGTCTGGGGCCAAGATATTGCCCTTCTATAGAAGATAAGATTAATCGTTTTGCGGATAAAGATAGACACCAATTGTTCATTGAACCAGAAGGGTGGAACACCTGCGAAGTTTACGTAAATGGATTCTCTACATCACTGCCTGAAGATGTTCAATTTAAAGCATTGCGTTCTGTAGTTGGTTTTGAAAACGTGAAATTCTTCAGACCAGGCTACGCTATAGAATATGATTACTTTCCACCAACACAATTAAAGCATACGTTAGAAACAAAACTAGTAGATGGGTTATTTTTCGCTGGACAAATAAACGGAACAACTGGTTACGAAGAAGCAGGCTCCCAAGGTTTGATGGCTGGTATAAATGCAAGTTTAAAAGTACAGGAAAAAGAATCTTTTATATTAAAAAGAAATGAAGCTTATATCGGTGTTTTAATAGATGATTTAATTACCAAAGGTACAGAAGAGCCTTATCGCATGTTTACATCAAGGGCGGAATACAGAACTTTATTGCGTCAAGACAATGCGGATTTCAGATTAACACCAAGAAGTTATGAGTTAGGCTTAGCATCTGAGAATCGCCTCAGAAAGATGGAGAAAAAAGAGAAAGAATCTACAGCTTTTGTAAACTTTTTTAGAGAGACAAGTGTAAAACCAGAAGAAGCAAATCCAGTTTTAGAGAGTAAGAGTTCTGCTCCCGTAAAACAATCTGACAAGATGTTTAAGCTATTTGCGAGGCCTAATATTACAATAGACGATGTCCGAAAATTTGAAGCTGTTGAGAGCTATATACAAGAACATGAGTTAGACAAAGAAGTGCTTGAGCAGGTCGAAATACAAGTTAAATATTCTGGATATATTAATAAGGAAAAGAATAATGCAGACAAGCTTAATAGGTTAGAGAACATTAAAATTCCTCCTAATTATGATTATTCTCAGATAAAATCTATGAGCTTGGAGGCGCGTGAAAAACTTAAGAACATTCAACCTACAACCATTTCTCAGGCATCAAGAATAAGCGGGGTGTCTCCTAACGATATTTCTGTATTGTTGGTTTATATGGGGAGATGATTTTATAATGTTCCACGTGGAACAATATAAGTAATCAGTCGCAGTTTGCAGTAAATTGTCATTGCGAGAAGTGAGGAACGAGCGACGTGGCAATCTCAATAAATCACAGCAAAAGTTAATTGGCAATTACTATTTTTGTTATTCTGTCCCAATCGCTATCGGGAATACGGAATCTATTTTTAATGAAGGATAAGAGCAGTTATTTTACAGTAAAAGATTACTCCGTTTCGGGAGAAGAATTTGAATTGAAATACAATTCAGAGTTTGATATGCTTGAAACATTTCCGCAACCTTCAAAAGTAGATTTACCTAAATATTACCAAACTGAAGATTATATTTCTCACACAGATACAAAACGAAATCTGTTTGAAAAAACATATCACCTTGTTCGAAACATCTCTTTGAAAAGGAAATTGAAATTGATTGATTCTTTTCAATTTCAGGAAAAGAAGTTATTAGATGTTGGATGCGGAACAGGAGATTTTTTGTTGACAGCCCAAAATAATAATTGGACTGTTTCTGGAGTCGAACCAGACGAAAAAGCAAGAACAATTGCTAATAAAAAAACAAATGATTCTGTTTATAATACTGAGCAGTTATCAAAATTTAAAAAACATAGTTTCGACGTTATTACTCTTTGGCATGTTTTGGAGCATCTTCCAAATCTAGATGAAGAAGTATCTGTTTTAAAATCACTTTTAAAACCTGAAGGGCGATTAATCATTGCGGTTCCTAATCACAAAAGCTTTGATGCTAAATTCTATAAAGAATTTTGGGCAGCTTACGATGTGCCGAGACACCTTTGGCATTTTTCTCAAACAGCTATTTCAAAATTGTTTGCTAAAGAAAACATGAATGTCGAAAAAATACTTCCAATGAAATTTGATGCTTATTATGTGAGTCTCCTTTCAGAAAAATATAAATCCGGATGG
>CALDUJ010000116.1 GCA_937923735.1 uncultured Flavobacteriaceae bacterium
CATCAATGGAAGAGATGTCATCATTCCCAGAAGGAGCCACAATTTCGACTTCATCAACATGCTTTAACCACACATTCATTTCTCTAGCGTAAGGAGCATATGCAAAATAGTGCTCTCCTTTCCTTTTGTGTTTAACATGACCTATTATTACAAATCTCATATTGTTTGTTTAGGTCTGTTGAAAAATAATGAAAACCAGCCAGCAGCTCTACCCATAGCTTCTGTAAATGCCTCTTTCTTTTTTGGCGTAGTAATAACATTAGTAAATCTTACCAGAGTCAGTAAAAAAGCTATTGCATGCCATTTTAATTTAGCAAAAAAAGCTGGTTTAGGGTATTTAATCCTCCAGACATACCATCCGTTTCTGATTACCATTTTACCATAATAATATTTGTTTGGTCTGCCCGAGGCATCATGGTAATGATACAATCTTGCAGTTGTATTTACATACAAATCTCCTAATTTAGAGGCCCGTAAACAAAAATCGGCATCTTCGTAAAGTCCATAACCCTCAAAATATGTTGAGAATTGCAATGTATCGAACAACACTCTCTTGAAAGAAGAGACGCCCCCCATAAAATACTCTACCCTATATATTTTGTTTGAAGGAGGTAAAAAACTAACAGAGAACCCGTTAGAAAACTCAGGCATTATCCCAGGTGGTTTGTCGCTTAACAAACCTAATTTCTTTCTTAATATATTCCTAGATCCCAAAGGTCTTATATAACCATCGTATTCGTAATCACTAAAATTTTTACTGGAATTTTGAGTAAGTTGTTTCCATTCGGTTTCTTCAATTATATAACCCCCAACTCCCATAGCTTCTGGATACTTGGAATATGTACTAATAAGCTCTTCAAAATAAGAATCAGTTAGCACTATATCATCATCTAAAAAACAAACTATTTCTTTTGATGATTTATCAATTCCATAATTGCGTTGTCTAGTTAAACCTCTATTATTGTCTTCAACCAAATAATAGTCTAAATTTTTATAAGCTCTATTTTGTATATTTTTCTGGGTACTTAAATCTGTTGAGCCATCAACAATAATTATCTCATCAGGATACAAGGTTTGCTTCTCAACAGAATCCAAAAGCTCTAAAATGGCTTTAGGTCGCATATATGTACATATAATAAGACTAAACTCCATCGCTTTTGTATTTGTTTATTAAAACATTAGCCCAATGTAAGCTTTTATACCATCTTTTATTAATGAACCTACGATATGTAAATGGATTTTTAACTCCTTCGGACTTAAAAAACTTAATGAACAACGTTAGTTTATACCCCAAAAGCTGTTCTTTAGTTGTATGTTTTAAGCGATATGCCATAACCGTAGGTGAAGGCTTGGGCTGAATTTCTCCCTTCTCCCATGCAAGTTCCATCTTAGCTCTAAATCCACCAATTGGTGCTTTAAGATGCAATATGTCTGTATTTGGGTAAAAAATAATATCTGTACCCTTATTTCTTATTTTCATACCGTAATCGGTATCTTCACCGTAGCCAAATTCGTGCTCCATTCCAAATTTAATATCGCTTGCAACAGATGCCTCAACGATACTACTATTAGTACTAAATGCATGCCATTGAATTGGAATTTTTTGAGACAATACTTCATTTTTTTGTAGGCTAGCCATATTTAATGCAGATATTCCGTATTGAGTCATAAAACTAAAAGCATTCTCTATCAAGTTTTTCGACATCCGTATATCGTCATCTGCAAAAAACACCCAAGTGGACTCAACTTTACTAAGAGTAATATTTCTGGCATTACAAGCACCTAGTTGATTAATGAATGTATGATCTATAACAAATGGCCAATTCAAATCATAAACATAATCTAGCTCAGTTTTTGAGTTGGGTTGAGAATTCTGCTCAACAATAATTACTTTGTTTGGTATCATTGTTTGTTCAGCTAAATCCAATAATACATCTTTTAAAACCTCAGCTCTACCTAGTGTGGGAATTAATACATCATAAGATGTATCGGATAGTGTTTCTTTAACAGAATGAACTTCAACATCGTCAAAATCTATAGTATCATTCGAGTATTTTGTAGCCATAAAGCCTTTTAAAAAAGACCAAATTTTTAGCCTTCTTTCGTGTACAAAATAATTGGTTAAAAGAAGAAATAGCCAGCGAAAACGGTAATGGCTCTTCACAAAAGTAAATATGTTTTCTTGGTAAGGGGTCTCTAATTTTTGATATCCACCCACCAATAATTTTGGTTCAGAATAACAAAACAGCCCTTTTTTTATTGCCTTTCGCGAGAGGTTATTTAAGAAAAAATCGAAAGCTATTTTTTTATTAGCCAGTAATTTAAATTTACTCAAAACCTGAGAACTAACGCCACCAATATCACTGCTCATTAACCAAGTTGGATAAGTAACATCTCTTTTTACTTTTAAAAACGTTGAATCTTCTACATAACCTATCTTATTCGAAATGGCATACTCACCTGAAGTAGAAAAAGAAGCCATAATAAGTTTATGATGAAAAATAGTTTTTAGATGTTTATAATTTAAGTGATTTTGTAAATCAGAATGGCACCAACAGACAAACTCTGGATGAAGCTCCTCTGACAATCTAAAGAGGGTTTTCTGAATTGTTTTCTCATTATAAGAAAGTTCTTTGTTTTCGGTATGATCGAAAACCCTGGTGACTTTTTCCCTATCATGAAAAACAACTATCATATATTCTATTTGGCTATTTTTTCAAGTTGATCTAAAATCTTTTGAGATGCTTCTTTGGGATGATTTACAATAACATCAAACCAATCTTTAGCCGCCTTAACAGTCTCTTCATTATTACTAGTTATTACTTTTTCTATAACTGCTACAATATCTTCTTTACTATCCAGCCAATACACTGCTTTTTTATCTGGCATCGATTTAAAATGAATGTATTTATATATATGCTCAATATTCCAAGTAGGATGATTTCGCTTCTCCGTATTGTAATTTATAAATGCACATGGTTTGTCATGACATACATAATCAAATACCATAGACGACCCTACATTTATTACTAAATCTGTATACTCGGCAGTACTAACAAGGAGCTCTGTATCTGCCTTAGTTGGCATTATGGCATTCCACATACTACCAGACTGTTCCCATTTTGGGGCAATTGGTATGATGATATCTTTGTATTCTTTTAAAACAGAATCATACCTATCTGAAAAATCTACAGGGCATCTTCTAAAAATGATTCCGATATTAAATCCTTTAGCATTAAGTTTTTTAACAGCCTTAGCAGTATGATCGAGGTAATACTGATCATTTGGAGATGTAGTAATGTCATCTCCGGAAAAACATATGTATATCTTATTTAAATCTAGCCCATATTCTTTGTAGAATACTTCTTTGTCGAGTATACGATTTTTATTAAAATGCCCCTCAAATTGAGGTGTTCCAGTAACTATAACTTGATTGTCCTTAATATCAGGATAATAAAATAACAACTCGTTTTTCATGTGTTTACTCCAAACAAAATAGTAATCCGATTCTACTACCATTGTTGCTTTGGGAAGATTATCCCATGAAAATATAAAGCATACTGTTGGTATTCCTAAGCTCTTAGCAGCTTCTATGGGTGCAATTGCTGTAGAAGGTCTTTGATTAGTACAAAATACAACTGCAGGTGCTTCCTTTTTTAAAACTTCAAGGCATTCTTTGTAATAAATTGTACGCTTTTCAAGATTAACGATTTTACTTCTGACTCGTGTTAAACCTGATTGTGATTTATTTAATGTTGTTTCAACTGACGTTATCGCATTTTTTATAAATGCATTAATGGTATTTCTTTTTGGAGGAAATTTATAGCTATTATAAACAGGGTTTTTAGTTCTTTTAATATTAAGACTGAGTTCTATATGTTTTCTGGTATTTTTATAAACATCGGTTAGTTTGTGAACCTGAGGTTTCGGCCCTTTCTTTTCAGTATAACCCATAGAATTCAAATCAAAAGGTGTGAAATTCCAAAACTCTATTTCTAGCTCTGATGTTTTAGCAATCTCAGAAAAAGAGGTGTAGGCAAAATTTCTCAATCCGATACCATCTGGCAATAACACTAAACACTTCTTCTTTTTCATTACTTTTCAATCACAGTTTTATAAAATGCAATATTTTCTTTAACCAAGGTCTTGATATTAAATGTAGATTCCACTTTTTCTCTAGCTGCTTTACCTAAAGAATCAGTTAAAGATTTGTCTTTGATTATACTTAAAATCCTATCAGCATACAACTCAATGTTTTTAGGATTGACTAGATATCCATTTACGGAATCATCGATTAATTCCTGAGCCCATCCAAAATCAGAATTTACCACAGGTTTTTGTAATGCCATCGATTCTATTGTAACCATACCCAAGGTTTCAGCAAAAGTAGGAAAGACACAAACATGAGCCGATTTTATATGCATCTGCACCTCTTCGTATGGTACTTTACCTTTATAATCAACTTGTTTTAATGCTTTTTCTGAAAATTGAATTTTCATAAGCTCCCACGTTGAACTTGACTTTGTTTTTATGTCTGCGGAGTCATTTCCGATTAAAATGAGTTGAACGTCTTCATTTCTTTCTACAATTACATTAAATATTTTAACCAACTCAAAAACACCTTTTTTGCGTATTAAAGTCCCAAAATATAAAATAGTGTTATTAACATAGTTTTCTGGATTAGAGTTTGCAAATTTTTCAAGAAACAATCCATGATGTATCACATCTATTCTCTTCTTACTAATCTTGAATAATCGTTTTGTAAGTTCTCCAGCAAATGTTGTTGGTGCTATAAAAGCATCTGCACTCTCCATACCCAATTTTTCTATAAATCGGTTTTTGAATTTCTGCCTACGATTCTCTAAACGACAAAAGTAAGTATCGCTACCATGAAACCGAATAATTAAAGGACATTTAAAACGCATTAATGCTGTTATACCTGTCCAGTCCGGCGCTTCAAGTATATCTATACCTTCCTTATCAACAACTCTATTTATGTAATCGTTATAAAATTTTCTACTGAAATACCATTGTAAAAATGGATATCTCCTAGCTTTGATTGAATGAATTGTTATGCCATTATCGTTAAAAATGCCCTCTAAGGATTGTGACACTACAAAAACGGTAACATTTATACCATCGCTTTTTAATGACATTGTTAAATTCTTCAAGCTAGTTCCTAATCCACCTATTTTAGATAGCTCTTCATGAGGGTACTCTGGTGTGATGAATCCAACGTGCATAGTATGTTCGAAACCTATAAGTCCAAAAATTGCTTCTGATTAGACAATTGCCAAACTTTATTTTCTCTCAAGCTATCTAAAAATGATTTTGCGCTGTTACCAGTTCCAAAACCTACATCTTCTTTTATTGGTTGCGATGACATAGCTTGATTAATTCCTTTTAAAATTGATTTTTTGTCATAATCTGTATTAATAACAGAAGCATGCAATGCCCTATTTTGCTGCCTTGTGCCAATATTTACAGCAGGAATACCATAATAAGGGGTTTCTCTAATACCTGCACTAGAATTACCTATCATGAATTTAGCATGTTTAAGTAATGTTAAAAAATATTCGAATCTCACAGAAGGAAAGATTCTGAATCTTGAATTCCCTTCCAACCTTTGGTAAGCTTTAAAAATAGCATCAGATCCTAAATCATTATTAGGATATATGAGAACATAATTACTTGAATCTTCTAATAAAGAGTCTACAAACTCATCAGCGTATTCTTGCATGCTCTCAAACTCGGTCGTTACAGGGTGGAACATTGCAATAGCATATTCTTCAAACTTTATATCATAGTATGATTTAGCTAAATCTAAACTTGGTAAAGTGTCAGAAAACATAATATCTATATCTGGTGAACCTATTACAAAAATTGATTCTTCCAATTCTCCCATTTGAACCAATCGTTTTTTAGCAAGTTCGTTAGAGACATAATGCAAATGACTCATTTTACTGGTGGAATGCCTTATGAGCTCATCTATTGTTCCAGAGATTTCTCCTCCCTCTATATGAGCTACCAATATATTGTTCAATGAGCCAACTAGTGCTCCAGAAAGTGCCTCTACTCTATCCCCATGAACAACAATTAAATCTGGCTTTATACGCTTTACGTAGGACGAAAATCCTTCAACAGTTTTTGCCAAGGTTAAATCCATTGAGGCTTCACTAGTATGATTGATAAACTGGTATATGTTTTTAAAACCGCATTTTTCAATCTCTATAACTGTATTACCATATTTCTCAATCATGTGCATACCAGTAGCAAAAATATGAGGCTCAAAATCTTCATCGTCTTGAAGAATTTGCAACAAAGATTTTATCTTCCCAAAATCGGCTCTAGTACCAGTAAGAAATACTATTTTCTTCATTTATTCTATATCCATCCATGTTAATTGTTCGTCGTCTGCTATATCTCGTTTGGCCTTTTTCCCTAGAATTGAATTAAACTCTTCGGCCAAAATCTCACCTGTACCAGGGCGTTTTACCCAAATATTGTCTTTAGTAAAGACATCACCTTTGTTTATATCTGCAATAGAGCATACTGTAGCAAAAGCAAAATCAATGGTGACTTTCTCTTCTTTGGCTGGTTCTTTTGTACCGCCTCTCATTTGCCATATCAAGTGGCTACCTTCTATTAAGTTTTTACATGCAACCTCGTCCATAGAACAGACAATATCTGGACCAGTACGCTCCATATGATCTGTAAAATGACGCTCAAGTATTGAGCCACCTAAAGCCACAGCACCCAAACAAGCATGATTAGAAATAGTATGATCTGATAAGCCAAAAACTCTATTTGGAAAGGCGTTATTCAATTCTGTCATGGCCCCGAAACGGACTAAATTAGGTGGCGTTGGATACAAATTAGTGGTATGTAATAGCGCAACATGTACATTGTACTTATCGAAAATCGCCACTGCCTTAGAAACACTCTCGATGGTATTCATGCCTGTGCTTAAAATTACAGGTTTACCGAATTGAGCTATATGTTCTAACAATGGATAATTATTGCACTCACCCGAGCCAATTTTATAAGCTGCAACATCCATGCGCTCTAATCGCTCTGCTGCTGCTCTAGAGAACGGTGTTGAAATAAATATCATACCCTTGGATTCCACATAGTTCTTTAATGCTGTCTCATCCTCCTCATCTAAAGCGCAACGCTCCATGATGTCGTAAATTGACACTTCAGCATTACCAGGAATCACTTTCTTTGCAGCACCACTCATCTCATCCTCTACAATGTGCGTTTGATGCTTTACGACTTCAACACCAGCACGTTTTGCAGCATCAACCATTTCCTTAGCTGCTTTTAGAGAACCTTCGTGGTTAATTCCTATTTCTGCAATGACCAAAGGCGGAAAATCCTTTCCAATTTTACGTCCTGCTATTTCTATATATGGGTTTATCATTTATTAACTTTTACTTTTTTCTTGTTCATATATAAAAGCAGCGTAATCTAAATCTTCAGCAGTATCTATATCCACATTAGCAAATGCATGATTTACTATAAATGGACAATTATTTTCGGCTAACAATATTCCTTCCAGAACAAGGTTTGTATTTAATATATATAACAATCCATTCTCAAAATACAAAGGTTCTAAATCCTGACTTCTTTGTCCTAACTTATAATTGAAAGGCTGAAACTTACCTTGTTGTATTTTTCCAAACTTTTGATGATTTCTAGTCACTGTCATTAAACTATCGTAGTCACCATCAATATATTCGTCATAAGCACTAGCTAAAAGATGTTTTGGTCTCAAAGGGTTGGTAACTTGTAATAAAAATACGGTATCAAAATTTTCATCCAATTCTTGTAAAACATGCCTTAGTACATCTATGGTAGGCACCAAATCTCCTGATAACTCCCTTGGTCTATCAATGACTTCTATATTATTTTTTATGGCTATATTTTTAATTTCACTATCGTCTGTAGAGATTACTATTTTATCGATTATAGAATTATTCTCCTTGGCATAATCAATGGTATATTCAATAAGGGGTTTTCGGTTTAAGGGTAAGACATTTTTTCTAGGTAATCTTTTGGAACCACCTCTGGCAGGGATAATAGCTATGTTTTTTTTGTTTTTCAATTAAATAAGACTATTTATTGCGTTTTCAGCTTTATCGTTCATGGCATTACACCAATAGTCAAGGTCATATTTTTCTTTGGGAATATGAATGTTCTGTAATTCTTTTTGATAATTATCATTTTCTAAAGCATATTCAATAGCTTCCTCCCAATCTTCTACAAAATTTGGTCGCTCCACTAAGTAACCGTACTCACCAAAATTAAGAACTTCAGGAATACCCCCATTTTTTGATGCTATGCAATAATTACCGCAGATTAAAGCTTCAATTAAACTAAGTCCAAATCCTTCTTGGCAAAGCGAAGGAAACAGGTATATTGATGACATCTGATAATATTGATGTATGGTATTGTATGGCACCTTACCAAAAAAGGTAACGCCGTCAACCTGAATTTTTCTCTCATCTCCAACAACCCAAAGTATTATATTTTCATGCCTTTTGTAAACGCGTTTCCAGACATCTAAAATTAAATCCAATCCTTTCTTTGGTCTGTCTTGAGAGCACCATAAAAAAACTGTTTTACCTTCTATACCAAATTTGGCTTTCTGCGTCTCTTTGTTGTCTGTACTTAAGGGTTTAAATACTTGTTTGTTTATGGCATTATGAAGTACTGAAGTTCTACATGCTATTTCCGAATAGTAACCCAAATGCGATTTATATGCTTCGTTTGTTAAAAATACAAACTCATCTATCTGCCTAAATAATGTTTTACCTTTCGGGTTTCCATAGTACGGCGGAAAGCCATGATAAAAAAATTGGATATAAAAATCGGGCCTATTAAATGACTCTTCTAAAAACGAAATTAGGTCTGGTATGATACCAAAGTTTTCAATGACTTGAATGACATACTTTTCTTCAGGTTGTATAATAGCCTTTAAAGCATCTATGTAAGGCGTATATCTTTGTTTGAGTAATTTTCTCTTTAGTCTACTATCAAAAGTCATGTCCTTTGCAATAGAGTACTCAACACTTAAACTCTTTTCTTTTGGTTCTGGAGACACTATAAAATCGACCTTATTATCTCCATTTAGGTAATAATTGTACATTGAAGTCCAACTACCTAAACCCGAGTAAGGCAAAGGATAATATGACAACAAAATAACTTTTGGCATTAGGCTACGTTTCTATTTTTAAAGTGATTTTAAGGCCGTCTTCGGCTACTTTGTAAATATAACTTTTATTTCTAAGATGGGCTATTATATGAGTGAGCAAAAGATTGTTTACTTCTTTCATAGTATAGTGTTTTTCAACTCTTTTACCTATGGTTGTTTTTACTAAATTTTTAATTTTATTAGTTGGCTCTAATATAACCTCAAGACCAATAATTTGATTTTTTATTTTTGAAAAAAATGAGTTAATCATATAATCAACATCTGTCTTTTTATTACTAAAGGCTCTATCAATTGTTTTACCATTTAATAACTCAAAAGTTTCACTACTTAAAACTTCCCCCCAACCATTTTCATTAACCTTAGTCACACCCAAAGACAAGTTCATGTCTTTATGCTTATGATTTAGCAAGGCTACATTATCTAGATCAAACTCCTTATTAAACTGTCGTTTCTTATTAACAGGAAAACTCACATGCCATTGGTGAAGCATTAAAACTTCATCATCAAAATATTTAACATCCACACCATAATTTCTTAATCGGTGGTGGATGTCGGTATCTTCAGCTCCCCAAAAATGAAAAAACTCATCAAACCCATTAAGTTCTTGTAACTTTTTAACAGGAAATAGGGTTAATCCTGTTGCCTCGCTATTGGATAAGAATTTTGGGACATAATCTTTAAATGGAATGTTTTTTTTCGATTCTTCTTCCGATAAAAAACCAACTTGAAAGTATGTAGCACGCATCGGATTTTTAACCTCATTAAGCTTTGATACAAAATTATTAGCAAACATCATATCTATGTCCGCTACGAAACAAAAATCAGTAGTGAGTTGTTTTATAATGATATTAAGTGCTCGACTTTTGTTCCATGGCTGATATTCTGTATAAGAATACTGATAAGTACAAAAACGATAAGACTCAACTAATTTTTTTACCCTATTTGCTAAGGCCAGGTTAGTCCCGTAATCAATAAACTTTACCTCAAATTGAGAACTGTCTTGTTCTTTAAGAGAATCCAATGATTTCTTAATTCGATCTAGCGACCTATTTCTATATGGGTATATAAGTGTTACCAATTAAGATATTCTTTAGCATTAAGTTTACTTAAGCCTTTCCAAATGAAGAATCTACGCATTATCATCTTATTTATTATAAACTTAGAAAAAAACGTGTTTTTAACCAGATAACTTAAACTCTTATAGGCTCTATCTTCCGAAAGTTTAGGTTGAACAATATTGTTTTCTTTAGATTTTATTCCATCAACCTCGAGCTGCATCCATGGCTCCATGGTATTGCCCATATGATAGGTATAATTATCCTCAGTAGAGAGTCTCCAGTATCCTTTTTTTACTACGGGTTTATCCAACAACTCATGAAGGCTATTTGCTCCTAGACTGTATTCAGAGTATGTACTATCGAGAGACCTAAATATATCACCACGATAGGTAGCAGCGAAGTGTCCTGCTCCCACAACTGCGATATCATTACCTTTATTTACTGTTAAATAAGACTGTAATTGTGGTCCATTATAAAAGTCGTCATGACCAATACTATTTGCAAATGCTTTTAATGCTTCTGGGTTTTTTACATTTCGAAACTTGAGTCTGTTTGAGAAAAAAGTATCCCAATATAAATTAGACACTAGGGTTTTATAGGATTTAGACGATGGTGTTGTACACACTACACCCGTCTTACGAAATGATGTGAATATTTTATAAGTTTCCTCTTGCCAATTATTTAAAAATAATACATCAGCGTCTGTGATAGTAACTAGTTTGAATTTATGACCTACCAATCCTTTTAAAACGGCATTTACCTTACCTATTGCTTCTGTCTGAATCAATTCATCAATCTTGGATTCTTGAAGCAAAGTACTCAGATATTGCTTTACAGCAACACAACTCCCATTATCGATTACACTTATAAAGGTGTTATCGTGAATAGTCTTCGTTAAAGATTCAATACATAGTTTTAATATCTGTAAACCTTCCTTATAATAACCATCTAGATTT
>CALDUJ010000117.1 GCA_937923735.1 uncultured Flavobacteriaceae bacterium
TAAGTTTAAAGCTTAATATTAAATCATAAAACAAGAATCCTGCTTTTCGCAGGATTTTTTATTTTTAAATAATGGGAGAAGATATAGAGATATTTATAAAAACCTGGAATAGTAACATCTCGAAAGTAGATGGTTTCAGACATACATATCATGGTCTAGTAAAATTCTGTATTTCTTTTTGTAGAAAGGAGATTAAAAAATTTAGTCTAAGAAAACTAATTATCGAACTTAATAATAAAAAAGAGTACTACGAAGAAGAAATAAAATCAATAAATGCTTTAGAAGAAGGTCTACACTTCCAATATCATAGTGAAAAAGTTAAAAATGAATCTTTAAGTAGAAAAATTATTTATGCTGGGCAAAATAATAGGGGCAATGAAATTACATTTGAAAGAAGTATTGAAATAATTAATAATAGAATTAGCATATCGAGAATAACTCAAAAAGAAATAGACCTAGCAATTGTAAAAGAATATCTTTCGAAAGATAAAAATCAATCCTATGATGGGCTAATAACATTACCAAATATAAGAGAAGAGTTTATTTTCTATCAAATAGACCTGTATAATAAGAACATTAACAGAATAAAGAAGTGGTTTAATCTATTAAAAACTTTTAAAGCAAAAGAAGAAGGGTATCATCCTGATGATTTAAAATTTTTGTCTGATTTATATATATTTTTCAGAGACTTTAATAAAATCATAAATACGAATGAAAAGCTAGATTTATGGTTCAATAAATTAATAGTTGATGAAAAATTTTGGCCTTTTATTCATTATTTCCCCAAAAACAATCTAATCAAATTTAATGAGGACCTCATTGAATTGTTTAAAGAAAATTATTTTCAAAAGCTTAACGTCAGTTTTAAAATAAATCTAAAAAAGTCAATAAATAAAAATGATTTTTTAAAAATTCAAATTAAAGATTTAAAAGACAAATTAAACAAAGAACCTAAAGATCCTTGGAGCTATAAAGGAGGAGAAAATCACAATAATGTTTACAATGATTTGGTGAAAGGAGAAAGAGATATTTATTATGGGAATATCCGTTTAATAAAAATTGCCGGCGAAACTGAAGCTATAGTCGATTTCATAAAATATCTAGAAGGATATTCAATAAGTAATAAAAGAAGAGAAGTTCTTCAAAAAGAGAATTTTTCGAAATTAGATTTTCTGCCTATTGAACTTTTTGAAAATACAAGAAACTATATAAAGAAAAATGCATCGCAAGTGAATATTTGTTATAGGCATAAAGCTTATGATGCATGCTTTATTTTACTAAGAAAAATCACTGAGATTCTTATTATTGAGTTTTATGAAAAACTAGAAATCGAAGATAAAATAAAAGACAACGATGGAAATTATTTTATGTTGAAGAAATTAATCTCTTCATTTCAAAATGAAAAAATGTTTAAGAATTTTAATTCAAGAAGTACAAATGAAATTCTCCCAAGAATAAAAAAGAATGGTGACTTAAGTGCTCATAAAAGAAAATTTAATGCTCGGAAACCTGATATAGATAGATTGAGAGATGATTATAGGATAGTATTTGAAGAATTTATTGATTCCATTTATAATTAAATGACGATGCCAAAAAAATCATTGCTAAAACGATTCTTAATTTGGAGATATAAACACATCTCCCAGAAGAATTTCGTTTTCTTAATGAGTCTATTTATTGGATTGCTAGCCGGATTGGTTTCTGTAACCATAAAGAACATAACGTTTGCTATAGAATCCGTTTTAGAAAAAGGTATTGTTTTTACACATAATCAGTTATATTTTATTTTGCCTGTGATTGGATTGTTGCTGGTATATTTATTCACTAAATACATTACTAAAAAGCCTATAGACCATGCTATTCCATCTATTCTCTATTCTCTATCCAAAAAAGGAGGCGTATTAGCGAGGACCAAAATCTATTACCCTTTAATTGCAGCACCTTTAACGGTTGGCTTTGGTGGTTCGGTTGGATTACTCGGTCCAGCAGTTGCTTCCGGTGCAGCACTGAGTTCTAATTTGAGTCAACTATTTCATATTGACAGAAAAACGCGCACATTATTAATTGGTTGTGCCGCAGCTGGTGCTATTTCCTCCATCTTTAAGTCGCCTGTCGCGGGAATTATTTTTGCCGTAGAAGTCTTCAGTTTAGATTTAACATTTGTTTCATTACTGCCGCTGCTTCTGGCCTCTGTATCATCGGTATTAACATCCTATTTCTTTTTAGGTGATGATTTGCTTTTCAACTTTAATTTCTCTGATAAGTTTGAAATAAAAGACACGCTCTTCTATGTAATACTTGGCATATTCACAGCATTTGCATCTATATATTTCACCAAAATGTACTTTGCCATCCTAGGATTCTTTGACCGATTTAAAACAAGGTTTCAGAAATTAATTATTGGTGGTCTCGCTATTGGCGTGATGCTATACTTTATTCCGCCGCTTTACGGTGAAGGTTTCGGATTCATAAATAACCTGCTTTCCGGAAACCATTTGGATGCGTTAGGTACAACTCCTTTTGATGCGTTTAAGGATAATATCTGGGTCATCATTGCATTACTTATTGGTATCACTATTTTTAAAGCTGTTGCAATGACAACCACTTTTGCTGCTGGTGGAGTCGGAGGAATCTTTATACCAACAATGGTTATGGGCAGTGCACTGGGTAATGTCGTTGCAAAAATCATAAATAATGTTGGGCTTGGGTTTGAAGTGTCTGAAACTAATTTCACATTAATAGGCATGGCTGGTTTGATTGCTGGTGTAATTCATGCGCCACTAACAGCTATTTTCTTGATTGCTGAAATTACCGGCGGCTATGAGCTTTTTGTGCCCTTAATGATTACTGTTGCCATATCATTCATCATCACAAAAAATGCCATTGAACATAACATTTATACTCGTGAATTAGCAGAAAAAGGTGAATTACTGACGCACGATAAAGATCAAAGTGTTTTAACATTAATGAAACTTGATTCAGTTATCGAAAAAAACTTCAAACCCTTAAACCCATCAATGACATTAGGAGAAATGCTACATGAAGGCGTTGCAAAATCTACTAGAAATTTATTCCCCGTTGTTAATAATGATAAGGAGTTTCTGGGTATTATTCTATTGGATGACATAAGAGAATTTATGTTTGACCAAAAACTATATAACACTACAACAGTTCAAGATTATATGCACAATGCTCCAGATATTATTAACTATAACGAAGATAGCATGCAAATTGTGATGGATAAGTTTCAAAGCTCTGGTGCTTGGAATTTACCAGTTATTAAGAATGGAAAATACTTTGGATTTGTATCCAAATCTAAGCTACTCACAGCTTATAGACAGGAATTGATTAAATTTACATCATGATTAGGTTTATTATTTGGATAGCTTTCATAGCCTCAGTTGCTAGCATTATTAGTGGTTTTGTTCTCAAAACACATGAATGGTCCGAAAAACTCATTGGATTTGGCACAGTTGGACTGTTCATCATAGTCATCCCTCTTTTTTCTTATTATCGTTGGAAAGACCGTGATGTTAAGGATTATATGCTAACCAAGGAAAACATAGACAAGATGAAAGAAAACCATGATTTGTAGAAAATTAATCTAATTTTCTGGTATTTAAATATTAAAGCCTACTTTTGTACTTTAATTTATATTTTTAATTTTTATTATGACTGGTACAGTTAAATTTTTCAATGAATCTAAAGGATTTGGATTCATTACAAATGACGAAACAGGACAAGATATATTTGTTCACGTTTCAGCACTTAACGGTGTAGAATTGCGCGATGGCGATAAAGTAGAATACGAAGAAGAAGAAGGAAGAAAAGGAAAGGTCGCTGGACAAGTTCAAGTGATCGACTAAGATATTTTGAATTTATTTATTGCATCAAACGCACTACTTTAAGTAGTGCGTTTTTTATTAGAATCAGTTCAGATTTCTCTTCTCAATAAAAAAACGCTTCAAAAGTTTTGAAGCTTCTTCTGCCATAATACCTCCAACCATTTTTGTCTTAGGGTGTAGTTTTGTTTTCATACTAATACATCCCCGTTCTTCATCTCTTGCTCCATAAACTACGTTACTTATCTGGCTCCAATAGAGGGCACCTGCACACATTTGGCAAGGTTCTAGAGTAACATATAACGTACACTTTTCTAAATATTTACCCCCAAGAAAATTTGCTGCAGCTGTAATGGCTTGCATTTCTGCATGTGCTGTGACATCGTTTAAAGTTTCAGTTAAGTTGTGTGCTCGAGCAATAATTCTATTATCAATAGCGATTACAGCACCAACAGGCACCTCTCCTTTTTCAAAAGCTGCTTCAGCTTCTTGAAGCGCTCGTTTCATAAAATAGTTGTCGTCGAATGGGTTGACCATGGAATCTTTTAAATAATGGCATCAAAAATACAATTTCAACTCGTAAATTTGTTTGCTCATGCAAAATTTGCTTAAAAACATTAGTGACCCAAGAGATTTAAGACGTTTATCAATTGACGACTTACCTCAGCTTGCCAAGGAATTGCGAGGTTTCATTATAGATATTGTAGCTACTAAAGAAGGTCACTTAGGTGCTAGCCTGGGAGTTGTAGAATTAACTATCGCTTTACATCATGTTTTTAACACCCCAAAAGACCAACTCATCTGGGACGTGGGGCATCAAGCTTATGGTCATAAAATACTAACTGGCAGAAAAGATATATTTCATACCAACAGACAACTTGATGGTATTAGCGGTTTTCCAAAACGTGATGAAAGTGAATATGACACATTTGGTGTCGGGCATTCGTCCACATCAATTTCAGCCGCTCTTGGAATGGCAATTGCTTCGCAACTAAAAGGAGAGTACAAACAACATATAGCCGTTATTGGAGATGCGTCCATCGCTAGCGGAATGGCTTTTGAAGGGCTTAATCATGCAGGGGTTACTGACGCTAATCTTTTAGTTATACTAAATGATAATGCTATTGGTATCGACACAAGTGTTGGTGCCTTAAAGCAATACCTAACTAATGTAAAAATAGGTGCGCAAAAACAAGACAACATTTTTGAAGCGCTTAACTTTGATTATTCCGGTCCAACTGATGGTCATGACATTAATACACTCATTTCGGAATTAGAAAGACTAAAATCTGTAAAGGGTCCAAAATTACTTCACGTCATTACCACTAAAGGTAAAGGCTTAAAGCAAGCAGAAGAAAACCAAGTTAAATACCACGCGCCAGGTAAATTTGATTCGAAAACTGGGGAGCTCGTTTTAAAGTCTACCAAAAAACAAGCTCCAAAATACCAAGATGTTTTTGGCCATACCATTGTTGAGCTTGCAAAGCGGAACAAGAGCATAGTCGGCATTACGCCAGCGATGCCTACTGGTAGCTCCCTAACTTATATGATGCGCGACATTCCTGAACGCGCGTTTGATGTCGGCATTGCAGAGCAACATGCCGTTACTATGGCAGCAGGAATGGCAACACAGGGGTTGATTCCTTTTTGTAATATATACTCTACGTTCTTACAAAGGGCCTATGATCAAGTGATACATGATGTAGCCTTACAGAATCTTCCTGTGATTTTTTGCTTAGACCGTGCTGGATTGGTTGGACAAGATGGTGCAACGCATCATGGTGTTTTTGATATCGCCTACTTAAGATGTATTCCTAACCTAATTATTTTTGCACCAATGGATGCAATTGAACTACGTAATATCATGTACACAGCACAACTTGGATTAAGTAGTCCTATTGCTATACGCTACCCTAGAGGTCGAGGACATATATTGGATTGGAAAAAGCCTTTTGAAAAAATAGAGATTGGAAAAGGAAAATGTTTAAAGAAAGGTAATACACTTGCAATCCTCTCGATTGGAACTATAGGAAATAAGATAACTGATGCTTTTTCAGAATTATCTGATTCTGAAATTTCTAAGTGCGCCCATTACGATATGCGTTTTGTAAAACCTTTGGATGAAGAATTACTCCATGATATCTTCAAAAGTCATGAGCCTATTGTCACAATAGAAGACGGCAGCCTTAAAGGAGGGTTTGGTAGTGCTATTTTAGAGTTTGCAGCACTACATAATTATAAAAATAACATTACTTTGTTAGGCATCCCTGATAACTTTATCGAGCATGGTACTGTAGAAGAGTTATCCAATCTCGTTGGACTAACATCAGAGAAAATAAAAGATACTATTCGAGGGCTATTGTCTTAACTCCGCCAACGCTTTTTCGTCTTCAACTTGAATAGATTGGTTTTCTATTGTGTCCTGATTTGTATTTTCTGAAGTTTCACAAAACACTAATAATCCTGATACAGTTAAAGCAAATACACTTAAAGCGAAAAGTAGGTTCTTTTTCATTTTGTTAGGGTCTTTAATTGGGGTTGCAATATAATTAGCTAGTTATGCAGCTGCATAACTATAGTTTTTAGTTACTGGCGAATGTAAAAAAATTATCGTTAAAACGCAAATAAATCGGATTAAAATCAATAATTAATCTGAATTATCTCTTTTACAAGCGATTTTCAAAAACTGAAAAGCAAAAAAGAGCCATAAATTAATGGCTCTTTTAATATTAGTACTATTACAACAGCTACTTGATAATTATCTTATTGCTATAAGTAAATGTATCACCTAATAATTTTACGATGTATAGCCCAGATGAAAGCCCTAAAGTAATATTGTTTTCATTTGATGATAACTCCATTTCGGATGAATACACTTTTTGACCACCTAAATTATATACCTCAAAAGATGATTGCCCCAAATTAGCGTTTGATTTAATTGTGATTTGTCCATTTGATACTTTAGGATATATACTTATACTTTCTTTTGCAAGTACGTTATCCTCAGTAGATAATGTTCCTGCAGTAAACTGACCTGTGTATATACCGCGACCAAATGTAGCAGCAAACACGGCATTATCATCCCGTAATTGAAGGTCTGTAACTTTAACCTCACTCATACCGTTGTATGATTGTACCCAATTTGGTGAAGCAGCACTAAAATTATCTGTTCTCCATACTCCTAACTCAGTTCCAATAATGACTTCTTCTAAGTTCAATGGGTTCTGCAAAATTGCTTTTACAGGCATGTCAGGTAAATCACCTTCCTTTTTTGTCCAGCTAGACCCTCCGTCATCAGAATACCATACACTCTCTGCATTATAATTATGCATCGTTACAAAAATATCGTTAGTAGTTTGCCCAAACTGCACATCAGAAACACTTCCAACAAAATCAATGTCCAACGGTGTGATGTTTGTCCATGTTGGTGTTGCAGTATCAGCATTTATAACCCTTAGGAGTCTTGAGCCAACTAAGCCAAGAATTAAATCTGTACTTGTTGTTGTATGTGGCGACACATCCAGAGCAGTTATTGACGTATTTAATAATGCATTAGTTAGATCTGTTCTAACTGCTGGAACATTGGGAATTAAAGCTGTTAATCCTTCGTATCTATAAAGAGTGCCAACTGGCCCGTTAGAGTATAATAAATCTAAATTAGAGTCTAAAGCTCTAGGGTTAATAAAACTACCTGCATTATTGCTATTCGAAGCGATTGTTCTATAAGCTCCTGCATTGTAATCAAATAAATTTATTTGATTATCAAATGTATTACTGGAAATAAAGTAACCCGTTGTAGGAACCTGGTCAAAAAAACTAAAGGCTCCATCTCCACCTGAAACATCAAAAGATTGACCATCTGGTCCAGTAGTACTCGACCCTTGAAAGAAAGGTGTTCCATTATCTTGAGTCCCTCCTAAAAAACTATTACTATTAAATGTAGAGGGCGCTACTCCCATGTGATAGACTTGAGTTACATTGTAGTCATCATCCACTGGATAGATGGCAGTGAGGTTGTTGCCAACGGCTGATAAATCGCCTGCAAAAGACACGCCTCCATCATGACCTACAATAGCTTGATTACTATTACCAGGTCTGAATGTTAAAGCATGCTGATCCGCATGCACCAGAGAACCATTTGTAGAAGCTCCTGTCGCCCAATGAGATATAGTTACCCAAGAAGCTCCGTTATTTATACTTCTATGTAAATTAATACCTCCAACATACACAATATCATCGTTAGTAGGGTCAGTCTCTATAACCAAATCGTAGAAGGCTTGGTTTCTTGTAAAATCGTACGATGGAACCGTACTATCAGGGTCATTTGGAATTGCTACTGTTGTTGCAGTTGCGAAAGCATCTTCCGTTAAGATAATATCTACTCTAGGTGTAGATGTATCAGGTAATGAGCCCTGATCTTGACTTAGATTTTTTTGAACAAGCAAATAAATCTTATCGGCGTCTGTTGCCGAGGTTGCTACCTCAACCCTATTTCCACTTATAGATGAGTTTGTGGCATTAGATGTCACTGGGACTTGATATTCTAAAGTCCATGCTCCTCCAGTTGTCGAACTAAAAACACGTCCACCTTCACCAAATGCCGGAGACCCAATTGTTCCCATCCATAGTTTGTTATCGGCTCCAACCTCTATGTCGTTAGGAATAAAATTATAATTCTGACCACTTACAACATACTGCATACCTGCATCTATTCGACTCCAATTACCATTTCTTCCATTAAGTCTGTAAAGTCCTGCATTCTGAAGTCCTAACCAGTTAGATGGCCCCGCGGAATCACCATAAACATGCGCGCCAACAGCCACAAATAAGTCTGTATTTCCAGCATTATTCCATGCTTGAACATCATTAATATAATATATCCCACTCAAAAATAGGTTGGCAGGGTTAAAATTTATATCGCCTCCACCAGCAGGAGGAATTGCTACAGATGCCCATGTAACACCTCCATCTTCAGTTTTATACAAACCATTACCAACAGCAGCACCAGCAGTATACTGCTCACCAGTACCTATATACCATATGTTGGAGTCATTTGGATCTATTGTATAGGAAGATACATTAATATTTCCAGGTAAACCACCGCCTACTTGTGTCCAACCGCCATTTGTAGTAATATCGTTTGTTACCCACAAGCCACCGCTAACAGCTCCAGCATAGACTTTAGAATTTGAAGCATCGTTAGGATCAAAAAACACAACTCTAGTTCTTCCTCCGACATTGTTAGGCCCTCTCTCTATCCATGCATTATCGGATGCATCACCTGGTACTCTTAGAGCCCTTAATCTTTCATTTAGTTCTGTAACCTTATAAGGTTCAGGATAACCAGTAGCTGGATTCATAGTAAGTTCCCACATTTGCTCGTTGTAAGCATTTGGTGGAAGGCCTAATGCTTTTCGAGCATCTCTAGAAAGATTTCTAGTTTTTGCCACTGGACTGTTTTCGTAAAGCTCCATGTGCTGAGCTCTTAATTTTTCAACTTCTACTAATTTGTTTTTTTCTTGAATAAAAAATGTTCCAATTGCAATTATTAAAATTGCGCTTAGAGTAAATAGTAATGATTTTTTCATAATTGATTTTTTAGAAGTTCTAAGTTACTCTATAAAGCCTGTTAATCAAAATAATTAACAACATCTCTAAGTATAAGTAAGAAAAATCTCAAAAGTAAAAAGTGTAGAACAGTAAACTTTGTTCTACACTTTATAAATTTTTATTGATTATAATTACTTTTAGTTGACACTAAACGTCCAAATCTGACCTATGGTTTTAACTCCGTTATTATCTGTTGTGTTAACTTTCCAATAGTAAGTTAACCCAGAATTGGCGGTCACATCAAAATTTTCAGCTGTTACATCAGCTTGCACTAATGGTGGGTCTGCAGCCTCTCCAAAAAACACTTCGTAAGTTAAAGTATCCCCTGTATCTGTATCACCTCCAGTCCAGCTTAAATTAACCGTTCCAGCTGCCACAGAACTTTCGTCTGCTGGGGCATTTATTGCTGCGGTAAATGGTGCATAATTAGATACGCCATCACCTTCTGTATAAAAGGCAAAGGTGCTTGAAGGTGGCGCTTCTCCTCCTTGATTATCCATGGCCGTAACATTCCAGTAGTAAGCAACACCTCTATCTAATGTAACCGCTGCGCTATTGGTATTAACTGTTCGTTGTTCTACAATTTGCGTTAACGGTCTATCAGTTGCAACAACTAATTTATAACTTATAGGGTCTCCGTCTACATCTGTAGACGCGCTCCATTGAAACGTGATATTGTTATCTGTACACAATAAGTCCGATGATGGAAACGTCAATTGTGAAACTGCACTAGGTGCTGAATTTGGCGGTGGTGGAGGACTATCGTCACCTCCTCCATCTCCGCCACTACTGCAAGAAGCAGCTACGAAAATAATTGACAATAAAGCTATATATGTATTGATTCTATTTTTCATGCTTTCTATTTTTTAATGATTTTAAGAACCTCAGGTTTTTCTAAATTAAGCTTGATGAAATACATCCCATTATTAAAGCTCTCAAAAGGCACTTGTATATAATTACTGTTTTGGACACTGGCTTTTGTATCCAGCATTAGCTTACCGCTTACACTGAAAACTTGAACTTGAATTTCTGAAGCCTCAGTTGAAGGGAATGCAATTTTAAGATTATCTGTAACTGGATTTGGACTAGCCGTTAGTCTTAGATTTAAATTACCTTCTACAAAGGTGCTCATGACACCTTCACAAGCTTTAGAAGATCTAACTTCCATCATTCCAGAGCCTAGAGTTTCTACATTAAATGAGCTTTCACTCGTTATCATTACAATTTCTTCATTAAATACAACGGTGTAAGGTGGTGTTCCTGTATTTATATTAATCGATGTTGTTACATCTGGACCGTCGGAACTATCATTAGCTATACTAAATACACCATCCAATGGTTCGGCAGCGTCTATGTTTATTTCGAAACATTGTTCGTAATCTCTTCCATTTACCGATACACATACAGTATAAGCACCAACCGCAATGTTATTAATGTTTAAAGTGCTCCCAGTTAATGCTTCTGACAAGTTAATTCCGTTACCAGTAACAGTTACGGTATAATCTACAAATGTTTCATTTACGGAAACATTAATCATTCCATTATTCTCTCCCTCACAAGTTTCAGAAGTTACTTCTAATACAATATTATCTACAGCTTCATAGCTTGTGTCGCAAACATCTCCAACACCATCGCCATTACCATCAGCCTGATTAGCGTTTGGTGTATTTATACAATTGTCCACACTATCAAAAACACCATCACCATCCGTATCTTGACATGCATCACCAACGCCATTACCATCTGTATCTGCTTGATCTGTATTCGCATTTTGTGGGCAGTTATCATCAATGTCTAAAATTGAATCGCCATCTGTATCTTGACATACATCACCAATACCATTGCCATCAGAATCGGCTTGATCTGGGTTAGCAACATTAACACAATTATCAACCCCATTAAGTATTCCGTCCCCATCGTCATCGCCATCTGGATTTAGAGAAAATTCTCCTGAGAAAACACCTCTTCCGTAAGTAGATGCAAAAACCATGTTATCGTCCCTAAGATCTAAATCCGTCACTTTTGCATCACTCATACCATTAAAGGCAGGTACCCAATTAGGGCTTGCTGCATTAAAATTGCTTGTTGACCAAACTCCCAATTCAGTCCCTACTATAACTTCATTTGGGTTTATTGGACTCTGCAAAATTGCTTTAACAGGCATATCTGGAAGGTCTCCTTCTTTTGCCTGCCATGTAGTACCTCCGTCATTAGTGTACCAAATACTCTGAACACCATAGTTATGTACTGTAGCAAAAATTTGATTCTCATTGGCTCCAAACTCGACATCAGAAATACTTCCTACAATTCCATTATTGGGGTCTAAATCTGTCCATGTCGGCGTAGCATTAGCATTTTCAGCTAATAATACATCCCCTAAAACTGTCCCTACAAGCAATGTTGATGACGCTGTTGTATAAGGCGATACAGTTAAAGCCGTTGGTCTACTCGTCAATAAATCATCGAATAGATTGGTTGGTTCTGGGATAGATTTTATTCCAGAGTATCTTCTTACAATATTACCAAGATCTGAAGTATAGTTAGAGTACAATATATCCAAGTTAGAATCCAATGCTTGAGGATTAATGAACGACCCGTTAGAACCATTCTCACTATTGATTACAACAACACTATTGGTTGCCTGATTTACAAGTCTGATAATACGATTGTATACAAAATTTGTTATAAAATATTGATCTGTTCCATCTTGGTCGAAGAAACTATAAGCGCCATCTCCTCCAAAAGCAGCTACAGAAGCATTTTCACCAGCAGGGACACCATCAAACAATTGTGTTCCGTTATCCTGTGCTCCAGCCAAGAAGTGATCTAGTCCATCAGAATAAGCAGTGGTAGGTGCAACACCTACAGTATAAAACTGAGTGACATTAAACCCTACATTTCTTGATGTTATGGATGTCCCTCCATCATCTGAGAAATATACGCCACCATCATTACCATACACTATTCTGTTAACATTACCTGGAGCGAATACAAGTGCATGTTGATCTGCATGTACTAAAGGCACATTTAATCCCGCTAATAAGTTGTTATTAGACCATTTAGATATTTGGTCCCAAGCAGTACCTCCATTAGTTGAATCAAATAAATCTATCCCTCCAGTGTATAGTTTCTGGTCGTTTGTGGGGTCAACTTCAATTACTAAATCGTAAAAAGCTTGACCTCTGGTAAAATCGTTTTCAGGAATCCCAGTATCAGCGTCATTAGGTAATGCCATATCTGTTGTACTTGCAAAACCATTGTTAGTGGAGATTAGTGAAACACCTCCATTTATTTGAGCCAAAACATATACCGTATTAGCATTTTGAGAAGATACTGCTATCTGTGTTCTATTACCTCCTGGCACCGTAAAAACATCTGTAAATGTAGCACCATTATTACTTGAAGAAAATATTTTACCACCACCATCGCCATAAACAGAACTCGCAATTGTGGAGACCCATATCTTTCCATCCGCACCTATTTCAATATCATTTGGTTCATGCTTATTACCATCGGCAGTAAGCGGCATATTAAGTTCTGCCCAAGTAACTCCGCCATTTGTGGATTTATAAAGCCCTAGTTCTGGCCCTCCCAAAAATGTTGCGGAATTAGCTGCTGAATAAAAAGTCTCACCCGCTGCTACATAAATTTCTGAAACTCCAGCATTATTTTTAATTTTTATATCATTTATATGCTGTATCCCAGGAACTAAATTACCTGTAAAATCACCAGTTGGTGGGTTCATAGAACCACTTACAGTTCCAGAATTTAAAGCATTTTCAATAGCATCTCCAGCTTCTTTAGTTATCATGACTGCTGGTATTGTAATGGTTGCATCTGTACCTCCCATAGCAATAGGCTCCCCGGGATTATTGTTTAAAACAATGGCTCCGATAGCACCTGCATTTTGAGCATTCTTAACTTTTTCAACAAAAGGGCAGTTCCCTCTTCGTATTATAGCTATGTTACCAGATAATTGGGCGCCATTTACTAAACCTGTACCGCATCCTAGCGTTGGCGTTGAAGATCCATCGTCCACTAAAACAAAATCAGCAGTTATTTCTGAAGTTATTTCAGAACCAAAATTGGTAGTAGTATAGGCAAGGTAATCTCCAGCAATAGATCCGGGTGCATCAACGGTAATGGTTGATTCTGCAACAAAGGTTGTTGGTCCAGAAATACCGCCAAAAACATTTGTCCATGTTTCTCCAGCATCGTCAGATTTCCAAACACCGTCTCCGTTAACATCACCGCTAACATAGGATTCTCCTGTACCAATATAAAATACAGAGTCGTTATTAGGATCAGCAATTATTGATGTTACTGCCAAATTTTTTGGTATGTTAACCCTTGTCCACTTAGAGTTTGGATTGGAAATATTGAGGTTTTTCCATAATCCGCCACTTACGCCACCAGCAAAAACGGTTTCGTTTGATGCATCATTCGGGTCGAACATGATGGCACGGGTTCTTCCGCCAACATTATTAGGACCTCTCTCTTCCCAACTATTTGTAGGGCTATTTCCAGGCGTTCTGTTAGAAGCGTATTGTTGAATATATTGTCTAATAGCGTTTAAGTTTTCCGTAGTTGGTCTACCTTCAACAATATTCATGGTCAGCTCCCATTCTTCTTCATAATATTTGTTAGGTGGAATACCTTTGGCTTTTCTTTCTGATTTAGAAAGATTTAAAGTTTCTTTAAAAGGACTTTTTTCAAGATTTGCCTTATGAAGTTTTACCATTTCATTATTCGAAATAGTCTCAAAAGTTTCTTCTTGTCTGTTTTCGATAAGGAATACACAAACAAGAATTAGCCCCAGCAATAAGCCAGAACTAAGTAAAAATTTCTTTTTCATATTAATTTTTTATTAGGACGTCTAAAATACCGTTTTAGGATGTATTATTCAAATAAAACCGATAAAGGGTCAAAACTGAATTCCCTTGATTTTTTTATGAATCAGTATAGCATTACTGTCAGATAATTTAGAAATATAAAGGCAAATTGCCATAAGCCTGTTATAAACAGAATCTGATTCTGAGTCAACTATGTCTGGCAATACTTTTAATATGAGCTTATCATAATTAGTTGTTTTAGCCTGAAAATCGCGATACACAGCGGAGATAAAAGTATCCAATAGTTGATTTAAAACTTGGTAACCTGCTATTTCTTTTTCAATAACTTCAGTAGATTGATAAACCTTATCAATACTTATTTTTATGATATCATTTATTTGAGCCTCATATTTGCTTTTATCTAATAGAGCAATTGAGAATTCTCCTTTCAATATGGACTCTTCATTTTCCATAAAAATATCCACAGCTTCATTAATCAATGTTCCTATGGCCAAGGCACGTAAATAACTAATCCTGTCTTGTGTATTTGTGAGTGAATGATACTTTTCAGTTTGAATGGTATCTCTCACCAAATTAATGAGGTACTCCAAGGCAAATTCTTCTTGTATGAGTCCTAAATTTATACCGTCTTCAAAATCGATAATAGTATAACAAATATCATCTGCAGCTTCCACCAGATACACTAGAGGATGACGAGAATAACTTAATGCTTTGTCGTTACGTGGTATTAAGCCTAATTCTTCAGCAACGTCTTTAAAAGCTTCTTTCTCTGATTGGAAAAATCCATACTTCTTATCGGCAATATGTTTGGTTGGCCTTTTTGGCAAGGATTCTTTCGGATATTTCATAAAAGCACCCAAAGTGGCATAGCTTAAACGTAAACCACCTTCTCTTCCTTCTCTACTTTCAGTCAAGATTTTAAAACCATTGGCATTACCCTCAAAATCGCAAAGATCTTGGTATTGTTTATCTGTTAGCTCACTTTTAAACTTTTTACCTTCTCCATTTTTAAAAAACTCTCCTATGGCTTTCTCTCCAGAATGCCCAAAAGGCGGATTACCTATATCATGTGCTAAAGCTGCTGCAGCCACGATGGCTCCAAAATCGTTAGACTGATAACCATGAACACTCTGAAGATGAGGATATTTCTCTATGAGTTTCTGACCAACGCGACGCCCCAAGGAACGCCCTACAACACTTACTTCTAAACTATGCGTTAAACGCGTGTGCACAAAATCGGTCTGAGATAAAGGGATGACTTGTGTTTTATCTTGCAAACTCCTGAACTCTGAAGAAAATATCACACGGTCATAGTCTACCTCAAAACCCAGACGTGTTTCATCTTGTTCTTTTCTTAAACGTTTATTAGTATCTCCAAATCGTTTTAGAGAAAGTAATTGTTCCCAGTTCATAGTCTTATTTTAGAAATCGAAAGATACAGTTTTTGTATGTTAAGAAATTGTTTCCAAATTCAAATTATTTACAAATTTCCTAACATTAAACTAACATTTTAATCACAGATGCTTAATGATTTCGTAATACATAATTATCACTGTTGAATGTATTTTTGTAACAACTTACAAATACGCATGAAACACATTATATACATATTCGCCTTTTTTATATCTACCTTGTCTTTTGCCCAAGATTCAACTACCTTGAGTGGTTACTTAACGGATTTTGAATCGAGCAACGAGCCTCTAATTATGGCCAAAGTTTCGATAAAAGAAAATGGCGCTGAGGTTTTATCAGATGAAAATGGGTTCTTTAAATTTGAAGGCATAGCAGTTGGGGACTACACTTTAGTAATAAGTTTTATTGGTTATGAAACTAAAGAGTCAAAAATAAAATTAACTACTAATAATGCAACTATTAAATTGTCACTAAAACCAAGCACAATATCTATTGAGGATTTAAATTCAGTAATGGCTAGCGTTGGCAACAACTAATTAGCATAAACCTCAATAATTGAATTTTATAAAAGCAGCTTTCTTTTCTGAAAGCTGCTTTTTTAATTAGTTTCTTATTACCCAAAATATAAGTACACCTCATTTTAATGTTAACTCAATGTAACTAGTTGAGGTGATATAGCCTTTTTTGTTAACACTACCCTAACGCTTTCATCATGGTTCTTTAATCCATGCTTAACACATACTTTACAGAACGATGGTTTCTTTGCAGCAAGAAATTTTAGAATAACTAATGAGACATTTTTTACTAGGCTTAACCCTTCTTTTCGCGCTAACGTCCTTTGCCCAGAATACAGGATCAATAGTCGGAAAACTTATAGACAAAGAATATAATGATGAGCCTTTGGCTTTTGGTAACATTCTTATAAAAGGAACAACAACTGGAACAACATCAGATTTTGATGGGCTTTATCAATTCGAAGAATTGTCTCCTGGAGACTATACATTGGTTTTCAGCTTTGTTGGATATGAAACTCAAGAGATTGTTGTTAATGTTGTAGCCGACAAAGTCACAACAGTAAATGTACCGATGTCTGCCAGTGCAGCCTCATTGGATGAAGTAGTGATTACGACAACTACAAAAAGGGAAAGTGAAACTGCGATATTACTAGAACAAAAGAAGGCCGCTACGACTCAAACAAAAATTGGTGCGGTAGAGCTTTCTAAAAAAGGAGTTAGTGATGTTGCTACTGGATTAACTAAGGCGACAGGAATTTCCAAAGAAAGCGGAAAGCTTTATGTAAGAGGTCTTGGAGACAGATACAATACTGCTTATCTCAACGGTCTACCAATTCCGTCACTAAACCCAAAATTAAAACTTTTGGATCTTGGTATCTTTCCTACCAAGATTGTTGAAAATCTTGGTATTTACAAAGCCTATTCTTCATCATTATATGGAGATTTTGCAGGTGCCAGTGTTGACATAGATACTAAAGACAGACCTGGAAAAAAACTATTGGAAATAGGGTTTGGTTCTGGTGTAAACACAACAGCAATATCAAATGATTTTTTTCTCCTAGATGGTGGAAAGTACGATTTTTTCGGACTTGATGATGGTTCGAGATTTCCTACGCCGTTATTGGATATTCCAAACTATACTTATAACAGTAATGATGTGGAATACTATCCTTTTGATACAGGATTTAATCCTCAACAACGCTTAGATGGTCCAGATGTAAACGCTAATATTCTATTAGGACATAGTTTTGATATTGGTGAAAATGCCAATAAACTCGACATTTTATTCTCAGGCTCATTCAGTAACGGACATGAAGCTACCATCAACGGTTTTGAAACCGTATACAACTCTCAAGGCGAATTAGATCAGGGGTCATTTCTTTTCAACTATGACAGATTTAAGTATAAGACCAATACAACCGTACTTGGAAGTGCATCTTATAAATGGAATGGCACTAACAGCATTACCTCAACGACGCTTTTCGTAAACGATACGGAAGACGAATTAAGAGAATACACAGGTGTTTCTGGTGAGAACACTGAGTTAAACACCTATGTGCGAAGAGGCACTTTTCAGCAAAACAATTTGTTTACTCAACAAATTTTAGGGAATCATAAATTTAATGATAGAAAATACGAATTAAATTACGGTGCATCCTACAACAGCGCTTTAGGGTATGTTCCAGACAGACGTCAATTATTCTTCTCTGAAAGAGAAAATGGGTCTATTGTACTTGGAAATTTTAGAAATACCAACGACAGCGATAACCAAAGATTCTATCAAGAGTTAAATGAAGATGATATCTCAACTAGTGTGTCTTTCGATATCAACTTTAACAAAAATGAAGATGATGTTTACGCTAACAAATTAACCATAGGTGTAAATACGAGGTCTAAAGACAGGGACTTTGAGGCTAAGCAGATAAATTACATTTTCGATGCCAACAATACTGTGGTAGAGCTTAACAATCCTGATGCTTTTTTAAACGAGCAGAACTTGCTTGATGATGTATATAATGTCTTAGAAGTAACTAGACCACAAAATGCATACACAGCAGACCTAAAAAACTTTGCGAGCTTTGCCAAATTACAGTGGCAAGCAACGGACAAAACACTTATTAATGCCGGAATTAGGTTAGAAGATTTTGAGCAAAATGTATTTTATAAAGATCCTGTAACAATTGAAGATAAAACCGGTACGATTGAAGATTTATTTGTATTACCGAGTTTAGATGTAAAACACATACTAAATGAGAAATCGAACCTGCGCTTCGCGGCAAGCAAATCAATCACGCTTCCTCTTTTTACAGAAACTGCACCATTCTTAGACGAAGATGTAAATGAATTTACAATTGGTAACCCTGATTTAGAAAATTCTGACAACTATAATGTTGACATAAAGTATGAATTGTTTCCAAGAAGTGGTGAAGTACTTTCTTTTACCGCTTTTGGAAAATATCTTGACAGGCCAATCGAAAAAATTCGTATTGCTTCTGCAAACAATAACAACTCTTTTGTTAACTCTGATAACGCAAAAATTCTTGGGGCAGAAATCGAGTATAAGCAAAAGCTTAATAACCTATTTACATCTGAGGAAGATGAAGGCACTTTAAGCAATTTATCATTAGGGCTTAATGCTACATTTATGTATACACAAGTAGTCATAGACCCATCGGTTACTGTATTAAATGCCTCTATAGCACCGACCAATCTAAAAAGAAAGTTACAAGGTGCTTCTCCTTACTTGTTTAATGCCGATATAAACTACTCAAAAGAGTTTGAAAAGCACAACATTACAGCTACTCTTGATTATAATCTTTTTGGTGATCGTATTTATTCTGCAGGAGGTAATGGTGTTGGTGACATTTTTGAAAAAGGGTTCAGCACATTGAATTTCAATTTTAAAGACACTATTAATGAACACTGGGAAATAGGTCTTTCAGCAAAGAATATATTAAATCCAAGCATAGAAAGATATCAAAATCAAGAAAGCATCAATCAAGAACTTACAGTAAGCTCCTACAAAATAGGTGCGAACCTTAGCTTAGGTTTTACTTATAAATTTTAATTAAAATAATAATACACAATCAAAAATCATGAGAACAACGAAACAACTCATTACACTATTTTTATTTGGACTAGCAATAGTTTTTCAATCTTGTACTATTAACGAAGAGACTATTGGAGATGTCACTATTAACCCTGGTGGCGGAAATTCTGGTTCAGATTGTATTCAATTATCTGGAGAGATTTCTTCTGATATCACATTAACTTCTAATAAATGTTATGAATTGGTTGGAGGTGTATCTGTACTAGATGGTGTAACAATCACCATTGAAGCTGGGACTCGTATTGAAGCAGGACAAACAACTGATGGTATATATTCATATCTTTTAATCAATCAAGGTGCTAAAATAATGGCTGAAGGAACAGCAAACCAGCCTATTGTATTTACATCCAACCAATCTACTCCAAATCCTGGAGACTGGGGAGGACTAATAATAGCAGGGAAAGCACCTATAAATAGAGGCGCAACAGCAACAGCCGAAGTAGCCAATATTACTTATGGCGGTACAGTTGCAGACGATAACTCTGGTGTCATTCGCTATATGAGATTAGAGTATACTGGTGGTAGAATAAATGCTGACTCAGAATACAATGGCCTTTCTTTATACGGTGTAGGTAATGGCACTACCTTAGAATATATTCAAACCTATCTAGGGAATGATGATGGTATTGAGTTTTACGGAGGCACTGTTGACTTGAAATATGCAGTTTCCACAGGTGCTCAAGATGATTCATTCGACTGGACAGATGGTTGGGTAGGAAGAGGTCAGTTCTGGGTCGTACAGCAAACATCTCTTGAAGGTGATAAGGGTATAGAAGCAGATAACCTTTCTTCGACACCTGATGCCGTGCCTTTCTCATATCCAACACTTTCTAACATCACACTTCTTGGAGCAGAGGATGGTGATGGTGAAAATAAAGGCATTGAATTTAGAGCTGGAACAAAAGTAGCTGTCTATAACATGATAATTAAAGGTTTTCCTGGAAAAGGCGTTGAAGTTGATGATGACCAAACACTAATTAATCTTAACAATGGTGAAGTAGAAGTTAGAAACTCAATTATCGATAACGTCAACTCTTTCGACCTAGATCATGGAGGTGCTACAATGGATTTTGCAGATTTTGCAACCTACTCTAATTACACGTTAGATGGTTCTGGAGATCCATTTAACAATGCGGGAACTGCTATTCCAGACGATTTTGAATTAGTAGGTTTTAGAGGTACTTACGAAACCAATGCTATAGACCCATCATCAATAAACTCATGGTTTACTGCAGCTAACTATGTCGGTGCAGTTGATGCAGCAAATGACTGGACTCAAGGTTGGGTTAGGTTTTAGAAACGATTGAATTAGTCTAAAATAAAAAAGCATCCTTATTTAGGATGCTTTTTTATGTTTTCACCTTGTTATAAACTATAACGAAGCAACATTATTTTCGTAATTGACTTCCTTTTTAATTCCGTCAATCCAATAAATCCATTTGCCGACTTTCTTCCCATTATCATAATTCGCCAAAATTGTTTTCTCTCCTTCTGCGTTAAAGCTTAACCATACACCTTGAAGTTTACCATCTAACGTATAAGAGCCTGTTTGACTCACAACGCCATTGTCATGATAATAAGTAACATCAATTAAATTAGTGTCCTCGTTAAGTTTTAATTCTCTCTCTTGCTGAGCAAAAGAAACCACAGTGATAAAAAGAGCAACAATACTAAGTGCAAACTTTTTCATTATTATGGGTTTTTAATTATTACTACTCAAATTTACATATTTAGTAATATTTAAGCAACATTTACATAACATTAAATTAACATTAAAATTTTAACTATCTAATAATCAATATATTATGCTTAAACATTTAACACATAAAAGCTTAATATTGATTTAATATTAGCATTACGTTCAGTTTAACTTATTACACCAAATTTGCAATGTCTTAAGACTAATAATTAGTAATTTCATATAATCTATTAGTTTTTGTCGACTATATTATCATGAATTCTAAATGGCTGCCTCTGATCAAGGCAGCTTTTTTTTGCCTTTATAATAAACTTTAGGAAACATTAAGTTAACATTAGTATTAGTTATTTGCAGCGACAAAAAACTAATACTAATTATGAAATTTAAAGTTACCCTAGCGGCACTTATTTGTGCTTTTTTATCTTCCAATGCGCAAGAAATCAGCGACACCAAATTTGGTAAAGGATTAATAAATTTTACTGCTAAAGACAGTTCTTTTAGCGTTAAGTTTGCACCTCGTTTTCAAGTGCGTTCTATTTCTTCATGGGATCATGATGGCGACCAATATGGAAGTCCAGATCACAATTTTATTGTAAGAAGAGCACGTCTTAAATTTGATGGGTTTGCTTATAGCCCAAGACTTAAATACAAAATTGAGTTAGGATTATCCAACAGAGATATCTCTGGAGCCAATCAATTTAACAGAAATACACCTCGTTACATACTTGATGCTGTTATCATGTGGAATTTTGCTGGCAATTGGGAGTTATGGGCAGGACAGACCAAATTACCTGGTAACGTAGAGCGTGTTGTATCTTCAGCAAATATGCAATTGGTAGATCGTTCTTTACTGAACAGTCGTTTTAATATCGACCGTGATTTAGGTATTCAATTACGCCACAAAACGGATTTAGGTAATGGGTTTTTAATGCGTGAGAAGTTTTCCGTATCTCAAGGAGAAGGTCGTAATGTTACTGAAGGCAACGAAGGAGGTTTACAATATACTGCTCGTTTAGAGTTTTTACCTTTTGGCACATTCAAATCAAAAGGAGATTATAGCCAATCGGATTTAAAACGTGAGGAAAAGCCAAAATTAATGGCAGGTTTTACGTACAACTACAACCAAGATGCTGTTAGAGAAAGAGGATTCGCTGGAGATTATATGATTAGAACAGATGGTTCTATCTACGAAACAGACCAAACTACCATTTTTGCAGATGCCATGTTTAAATACGATGGATTCTCATTTATGGGTGAGTATGCTAAACGTACTGCTGATGATGAAATTGCTACTGAAGCAGATGGTGTAACACCAACAGGCGATGTTGTTTTAACTGGTAATGCGTTGAACTTGCAAGCTGGGTATTTATTTAAAAATAACTACGAAATCGTTGGTCGTTTTACAACTGTAGATTATGAAGCTATTACAGGAGCACTTCCTGTTGAGCAATACACTTTAGGTTTCAATAAATTTGTGGTAGGCCACAAGTTAAAAGTCCAATCCGATATTAGCTATACTGCTGTAGACGGTAACGACGATAACATCACCTTTAGATTAGGTTTCGATATTCACTTCTAAAATATAACAATTACATAACACATTACTGCAAAAGAGTCAGGATATTTGCAGACTAATTATTACTAACTATGGAGAATATGTATCTATTTATGTTAATAGCGATTACTGTACTAGCAGTGTTCGATATTATTGTTGGTGTAAGTAACGACGCCATTAACTTCTTGAATTCTGCAATTGGGTCTAAAGCGCTTCCTATCAGAACTATTATGATTGTGGCTAGTTTAGGTATTTTTATCGGAGCTGTTTTTTCAAGTGGTATGATGGAAGTTGCCAGAAAAGGAATTTTTGTCCCTGCCCAATTTGAATTCGGTGAAATCATGCTCATTTTTATGGCCGTAATGATTACTGATATCTTATTATTGGATTTCTTCAATACATTAGGTTTACCAACATCTACAACCGTTTCTATTGTATTTAACTTATTAGGAGCTGCTGTGGTAATGGCGTTCATTAAAATAGGTCATTCAGATACGCAAACTTTTGCAGATTTAGGAACTTATATTAATCAAGAAAAAGCGCTAACTATTATTAGTGGTATTCTGTTATCTGTGTTTATCGCGTTTACAGTAGGAGCAATCGTCCAATGGGTATCTCGTCTTATTTTTACATTTAACTACGAGAAAAAAATAAAAAATTTCGGAATTGTTTTCGGGGGTGTAGCTTTAACAGCTATCACCTATTTTATTTTCCTTAAAGGTTTAAAAGGAACTCCTTACTATAGTGACCTTAAAGGTATGGTAGAGGGCAACGAAATATTCATCATTCTTGGAAGCTTTGTGTTTTGGACCTTGTTCTCATTTATATTTGAAAAACTTACCAAGAAGACTGTACTACTTGTCGTTATAGCAGTTGGAACTTTTGGATTGGCTTTGGCATTTTCAGGAAACGATTTGGTGAATTTTATTGGTGTACCAATGGCTGCTTATCACTCATATGAAGCATGGATAGCTAGTGGGATGGACACAACAATGTCTATGGCCGTATTAGATAAGAAAGTACCTGCTGAGCCACTATTGCTATTTATAGCTGGAGGCATCATGGTAGCAACATTATGGCTTTCCAAAAAAGCAAAAACAGTTGCTGAAACTGAAATTAGCTTATCTCGTCAAGGAGATACGCACGAAAAGTTTGAACCAAATGCTTTATCTAGAGCTGTAGTAAAAGGTAGTTCCGCGCTTTCGACATACTTTGGTGCAATAGTACCTAAATCAATACAAGAAGGAATAAGTAATAGCTTCCAAAAACCTGACACAGCAATACTAACCAAAGATCAAAGTATCGATGCGCCTGCATTTGATATGATCAGAGCATCAGTTAACTTAATGGTAGCTGGTGTATTAATTGCGATTGCAACATCAATGAAATTACCATTATCTACCACCTATGTAACTTTTATGGTTGCTATGGGTACATCCTTAGCAGATCGTGCTTGGGGAAGAGAAAGTGCTGTATATAGAGTTGCTGGTGTTTTAAATGTTATTGGTGGTTGGTTCGGAACTGCAATCGGAGCATTTATTGCTGCCGGAACAGTAGTATTCTTAATTAACTGGAATCCACAAGTAATGATTCCAATACTCTTATCTGTTACTGCATTCTTATTATACAGAAACTACAGATCTCATAAAGAAAAATCTACTGCTTCTCTTGCTGATGAAGAGAGTTTGACGACTTCTGAAATTAGCTCTGTACAAGGTGTTATACACGAAAGTGCTAAGAACATCGGGAATGTGGTTAAGCGTGGAAACAGAGTATATACTAATGCTATAAAAGGGCTTGCAAAACAAGATTTAGCTTTATTGAAGAAAAACAAAAAGCAGATTAC
>CALDUJ010000118.1 GCA_937923735.1 uncultured Flavobacteriaceae bacterium
TAAAGGTCTTATTTTGAAATATCCAGACGCTCTAAAATAACCTACAAGAGCATCAAAACAATGTATAGATTGGTTTTCAAAAACACCTTTAAATTTGTTTATTAAGTTGTTATCGTTCTTATTAGTAAAAAACTTTGTTGATGACATTAAAAAATCTAGTATTTATGGTAAATCTAATAGGTAATAAAGATAGTAAAAGCACTATTGTTAGCAAGGCATATGTGACTAATCTTCTGCATAACTTAACCTATCCCTAATCGTCCCATCCGCTCTATGAATAATAACATCTGCTTTATACTTTTTAGCAATACGTTTGGCGGCATTAATGGCAGTACTCTGTTTACGGTGTTTGGAGGTAATACGTTTGTTGCCTTCGCGGCGGACTGCCCAATCATCTTCGTAAGGCACGACATGTTGGTGCCAAGTACGTTTTTTGTTAGCGCTTTGCGAGGCGTTAAAAAATGTTTCCAAAAGGTCGATGAGCGTGCGTAACCAGGATTTTTTTTCAGCCATGAGTGCTTACCTATTTTTTGCCAATATTATTATAAGCACGAATAACCACATATGCCCAAATAACAACAAGCACTGCTACGACTATCGAGAACCATAGTACAAAATCACTTACTGTCATTTGTAATAATTTTAAAGAGGATTACTAACCCGAGAACCATAGGTGCCCATAAGCCAAGAAAAATACCATGGAGTTCATGGCCCGTTAAAAAGAGGTACTCCGCAATTATTATGATAACAGCACAAAGAATAAGCATTAATAGGCTGGGCGTACCAAGTTTTTTTCTAAATGACATAACTTGTTTTTTACAATTGAAAGATACAATTTTTCAATAAAATTGTTAATTTTTATAATCTAATATGCGTGCTTTTTATGCTCTTACTTAATTTTTTATTCACACTTACTTTTTTAGAGTAGCGCTCCCAATCGGCAACCACTTCACTAATCTGCGTGATAATTTTGTCTGCTTTTTTTATGCTATTGTCTTTGGCGATTGTGAGTAAATCGTTTCTGGTGATGTCTTTATGTTTGCCATTAATACTTAGTGTGTGCTGGCTTACCCATATATTTTTTGGATCGTAGGAGTAGCAAACGTCGTAAGCTGGAGACAACTCCCATTGGCCGCCTTGCTTCATCATAAAACCAAAGTTTTTAGTATGGTCGTCGTAATTGGTTGCCATCACATTAAATACCATACGACGAAACATTTCCTCGGCCTCAGGATAGCTGAGGCGTAAGATGCGCATGGTCTGGAATAGCTGTTCGTAACTATAGGCTTGTAAGTGGTTGTAATCAAAATGCTGTATGGCGCAGAAGGTCTGTGTGTGATGTTTGGTGTCGTTTCCTTCGCGATCAAAACGTTTGGTCATAAAATGTGCGCGGTTACCGTCTTCCAGAAGTTGGCATTCCATCATGTTAATGCCACAATCTATAGCCATAAGATAATAAGCCATTTCTACACGACCGTAACCATGTGTGGCACCAAATTGGGCATCACTTACACCATCAAGTTTAATCATCCAATGTTCAAAACCTTTTGGTGCTTTTGCCTGCCCCGATTTTACAACACCTGTATTTTTGTTATAGGCAATAACCGCTTTTGGTCGCGCGCCTCCTGCCGAAGTACCTACTTTTAATATGTCGACCATGGCTTTGTGTTCGTCATCCTGTAGATTGGTCTCAAACCCGTCGCGAATCGATAGCATTTTTTGCGCTGCATCGGCAAGGCTAGAAATCTCAATATCAAACGGACGTTTTACAGAGGTTAGTTGTGTGGGTTTAAACTCTAAGGCACCCATACCGCGTGCTCCAATAAAACTTAGTTTTTCTACAGGATTCATGTCGTTTGGTGGTCGCCCATTTCGCGCTAACCATACATTAATAAGCTGATTACCGTATTTGTCCGGAAGGACATCTGCAAGCAAACCTGGTAATCCTTGAAAGGTATTAGGCTCATCGGTACGATTAGATCGCAGCTCAGGAAACCTATGGATACGGTTTCCATCTTTAGTTGGTATTTTTATAGGAGACAACTCAATGCCTTTGCGTAGAAAGGAATCGGCATACTGAAAACTAGCTAGTTGTTGTGAAGCATCCCACCGCACAGCACCAACAAGGTTATCCCAAATGTAAACTTCGGCGACATCTACCATGATACTTCGTTATTTTTTGTGCTATCGTTGTTTTTACTACGTGCACGCTGACGCTTATTTTTTTGCAGCTTAGCGTAGGCAATAGGGCTTATTTCTTGTAATTGATCAGGCACTTTAAAAGCCTCCATGATATGTAATAGGTCTAGTATACGAAGCACTTGTATAAGCGTGCTAACAGTTACAGTTTCGCCGCGCTCCAGAAGGCTTAGGGTAGAACGACTTATACCTGCAGCTTTAGAAACCTCTTTTTGCGTTTTATTTTGTTGTAACCTATGTTGTTTAACAAACGCGCCGATAGTTTCGCTGAGTGCTGTATCGCTCATGGAAGACCAATTATTGTATGATATATTAATCATAATGCTATTTTTTATATAATAATGAATCAATACTCATACAAATATATACATTTTTTAATGGTTATAAAAATTTATGAATGATTTATAACTCTTTATAGTTAAAAAATGTATTTAATGACTGAAAAATCATTCAAAAATATAATTATATATAATTTATTGAGGCATGCGAGAGAGTTCTGCTTCTGCAGCTATATATCCAAAACCAGCCCAATTACCATTAGCAACAAGGTGTTTATACATAGTGAGAGCAGTTTCTAATTGGTTATTATACTGATGCCAATGGGCGATGCCATATTGTACCGCTTCATTAGAACCCAAAGAAGTGTTGGCATCTAAATCGTTTTCATTTAACTCACCTTTGTAGTAGAGGAGTAGCATATGGTAAGAATCATTCTCAATAATGGTCATATCCGTATTGATGGGTTTAAGGATTAATGCAGCTTCATCGGGTAATTCCATTCTGCGTAAAATCATATACAACCAATGGGATGTAGCAACACGCATATCGTCATTAGTTGATGCTTCTAAACAACTTTGAAAATTAATAAGCGCATTTCGCCAATCTCCCTTGAGGTAATAGGCAAGTCCTAAATGATAATAAATATTGGTATGTAAGCTAGATACAGGCTGATTGAGTTTGTTAGGAATACCGTCTGGTTCTATGATATCTTCTTTACCTTGTATAAACTCCGTAGCTTTTTCTAAGTCCTCAATAGCTAAATCGAATTGTCTTGTAGAGATATAACGATGACCACGATGCCTATATAACCGCGCATCTTCAGGGAATTTTTGGAGACCTTTTGTGTAGATGTTAATAGCTTCTTTATAATCTCCAAGATAGGCCATACGTCTTCCCAACCAAATATGAGTATCTGGATTGTCGGAATTGGTGTTATAGGCTTCTAAAGCAACGATATAGTTGCTGATTTTCGCACTGTCTTTTGATTGTAATTGCTTACTGAATAGTTGTTTGTTTAGAAGTGATTTTCCTTGCAAGGTATCTATATGCACCTCTTGTATTGTTGGAAGTTGCGATTGTTTTTTACAACTCAAGCAGAGTAAAAAACAGAATAGGAGGAATGCGATTTGTTTCATGACCTTAAGTTACTAAATAACTTAAAATCAAATTACTTTTTTTGATATCTAGTACTAAAGAGGTTTTGCAATTTAGAATAGGTAATCTCATTAAAGTCCGTGATTGTCATATCCGCTTTACTGTAATCTTGATTGGTAGAATGTAGACTTTTAAAGCCGACACAATATATGCTAGCTGCATTAGCAGCTTTAATACCATTAGTAGAATCCTCGATAACTATACACTGGTCTCTTGAAAATCCTGAAGCTTCAGCTGCTTTTTTAAAGATTTCTGGATGTGGTTTAGAAGCCTTTAAATCGGCACCACTTAATTTAGCTTTAAAGTATTGGTCTAATTCAAATCGTGTAAAAACATTATTAATAGTTAGCATAGATGCAGAACTTGCCAAAACAAGCGTGAGTCCATTACTGTGATAGTCTTTTATAAGCTCTAGAACACCATCAATTAGATGTAAATCAGGGTCGTTAAAAAAGAGGTCCTTAAAAATCGCACGTTTAATAGCGACGAGTTCTTGAGGAGCTTGATCTAAGCCAAATGCATCGCAGAGTCTTTTACAAACGTTTAATGTAGACTGCCCAGTAAAGGATTCATATAGGGTAGTGGATACATCAATTCGACAAAACCCGAAATTTTAATTTCCTACAGGTCAGGAAACTTAATGATAAGCAGATTCCAATGTTATTAATTAGTTTCTCAGCCCATTTAGGGGCTAAACTAACCTAACACCAAACCTA
>CALDUJ010000119.1 GCA_937923735.1 uncultured Flavobacteriaceae bacterium
AACTTCAGGAAGTATTACTTTAATGGAGAATGGTGATGCACTTTTGGTGAACAATTTTGTGGAGAATTATATAGAGATTAATCTAGGAGGTGGAACTGCCAATGCTTACAATCAGAATAATCCAGCGGCCAATTCTGTAGACTTTGCAACTCTTGCAATAGATGATTCTATTTTATTGGATGCTATTTCTGTGTATCCAAACCCAACATCAGATATTATTAGTATAGAGTCGAGCTATAAAATAGACTTAGTAGAGTTGTTTGATTTGTTAGGCAAACAGGTTTTAAAAACCAATAAGACAGAACAGATAAGAATAAACCACCTACCAGCTGGTGTATATTTGTTGAAAGTATATTCTGAAAATGGAAAGCTCACTAAGAAAGTAGTGGTAGAATAATCAATCTTTAATAAATAGTTAATCAATTATTGAAGAAAACCCAAAGTCGCATTGGGTTTTTTGAAAAAGAGCCGAAAGGCTCTTTTTTTAATACCTTACATAGTCGATAATCTCTAAGCCATAGCCAATCATACCAACTCGTTTGGTTTGTTCGGCATTAGATACTAGGCGTAATTTATGTATGTCTAAATCGTGAAGTATCTGTGCACCAATACCAAAATCTTTAGAGTCCATTTCAATACGTGGTGCTTTGGTTACTTTACCATTAACTTGAGATTCTTTTAAAACAGCAAGGCGTTTGAGCATATTGGTCGATTGACTTTCTTGATTGATGAAAATAATGGCACCTTTACCAGCGTCATTAATTAATTTAAACATATCATCAAGTTTTTTGTCTGCATTGTTGGTAAGCGTGCCAAGAACATCGTTATTTATTAGCGAAGCATTAATCCTTGTTAATACATGCTCGTTATTGTTCCAAGCCCCTTTTGTTAAGGCTATATGAACTTGTTCATTTGTGGTTTGTTGGTAAGCTCTTAATCTAAAACTACCAAAACGCGTTTCTATTTGATAATCTTCTTTCTTTTCAATCAAAGAATCATGCTCCATACGATAGGCTACAAGGTCTTCAATTGATACAATTTTTAAATCAAAGCGTTTTGCCACATCAATAAGCTCCGGCAGTCTAGCCATTGTTCCATCTTCATTCATGATTTCTACAATAACTCCAGCTGGTTTAAATCCAGCTAGCCTTGCAAAGTCTATAGTGGCTTCTGTATGCCCAGTACGTCGTAAAACACCACCCTCTTTGGCAATTAAAGGAAATATATGCCCTGGACGTGATAACTCGAATGGTTTTGTATCAGAATCGATTAAAGCTTTTATAGTTTTAGCGCGATCGCTAGCAGAAATACCAGTTGTTACACCATTGCCCTTTAAATCTACAGATACTGTAAAAGCGGTTTCCATAGGGTCTGTATTATTGCTCACCATCATTTGAAGATTAAGTTCTTTACAGCGAGTTTCACTTAATGGTGCACAAATAAGACCGCGACCGTGGGTTGCCATGAAATTTATCATTTCGGGAGTTACTGCTTCTGCAGCAGCCATAAAATCACCTTCATTTTCTCTATTGGCATCATCGACAACAATAATCACCTTGCCATTACGAATATCTTCGATGGCTTCTTGTATGGTATTCAATTTAAAATCGATATTGTTAATTGTCTTAGTAATCATTTGATGCAATTTAAATGCAAAGATATTGGATCTTTTCTTTTAATGAATGGCTTTTAAATCTTCTTTCATTATTTTCTTATTGAAAAAATATATAAGTACATATAGGGGTATACCAAAAATAACTAGCACAAAAGCATTGAAATTGAATTTTTTACCTACTACCTTGTTGAAGTCAGATTGATTAGCAAAAGATTTCATCAAGAAAATCAAGAAAAGTATTATCGAGGGTACAGCTATTATCAATGATATAGTTGCTAGAGAAGAAAGATTATTGTTTTTGAATATGAAATAAACTAGTAAAAAAACTAGATAAGGAAAATAAAAAAAGAAAGCAATTTTTGAATTAAGATTGTATTCCAAATAATGTCTTTTTGCGGTTTCAAAATCATCATTAGTCAGCTTTCCAGCTATTTTTAACTCTTGCTCTGTAATACCTCTATAATCCAGTATTTTTAGTGCTTCTATTTTGTAACTTTCATCATAGTCATATCTTCTATAGTTTTTAATGACATCAATTAGTTTGTCATTGTCATAAGATTTGAATTTTTCAAATTCATCATCTGAGATAGTTTTCAAACCCTTTTTAAAAATTACGATGCTATCTTTTGATTTAAACTGATTAATGATGGGTTGTAACAACAAATCAACATCAAAAAGCCCTCTATCTTTTGTGGCTCTACTGGTCAAATAAATACTTACAGGAAACATGATTAAGGTCGATAACCACGAAGCTAATGCAGGGTTTAAACTCCCGTCTTCCGCACTATTCTTTGCAAATATGCCTATAAAATGATACAGTAGAAATAATACAATCGCTATTACCATTGGTAATCCTATACCTCCTTTTTTAATCAGAGCACCTAATGGAGCTCCTACAAAAAATAGAATAATACAAGCAAACCCTAACGCAAATTTTTCATGATATGCTATGATGTGTTTGTTTTTCCATTTTTCCTCACTACTCAACTCTCTGTCTTTACCTGTTATAACTTGATTTGTGCTTAAGGTTTTATTAATTCCAGCATCAATAATCTGAATTTTCTCCTTGGTGTTGAAGAGGTCTAGAAAATCTTTTTCTATATCTGCATTGAGTTTGCTAGGAGTTAATGAATCCTTTTTATAGGCACCGCTTGAAATAGCTCTGGCATATATGTCTTTAGAAAAAGTTTTTAGTTTGGTTACTTCCTTTAATCTAAGGCTATCTATAGTATAATCTAAATCACCAATACTCAACATATCATATTTGCTAGTAACCTGTTTTTGTTCTAAATCCACGTTACCATTTATTTCTCCTAAGTCTACATTTATGGTATATTCTTTAAATTCACTCTTCACAAAAGGTTTTTTCCTCTTTTGTTTAAAATCGGTAGATTCTATTTCATCATAATAGTTACCATCATATAAGACTAATTGCAAGACGTCAGATTCTTTGCTGCTAATGAGCTCTCCTGTATTGGATAATATAACCGTATTGTTTCTTGGGTTCCCTGTGGCGGATTTATGGATAACGACATCTTTCAGGAATTTTCTACCATTTTCCTCGGTCTTTTCTGAGACCTTGATATTCATACTGCCAATTTGATTAAATTGCCCTTCGGCAATAGCCATCTCAGGTTTTAATTTGGCAATATTTTTTCTGAGATTATAAGAGTTGTATTGAGCCGATGGAATAACATTATTACTAAAAAAAAATGTAGTAATACCAAGCAGAATAATAAAAGCACTAAGACTTCTCATAGCGCGCTGAAGCGAAATCCCTGTAGATTTCATCGCGGCGAATTCATAGTTTTCGGCAAAATTACCAAATACCATTATAGACGCCAGTAGAATAGTAAGCGGAAGAATTAATGGAATTAGCGTAGGCGTTAGATAAAGTAAAAACTTGCCAATAACTGAAATATCCAAATCTTTACCTGCTAGTTCGGCTATATATAGCCAAATAGTCTGTAAAACAAAAATCAGCATGAGTATTACAAACACGCTGATAAAAGTTTTTAGGTATGATGTTAATATGTACCTGTCAAGAATTTTCAAAGGTCAACCTTAATCCAGTTTATTGATGTAGTAATCTTTGTATTTACTCTCATCAAAGGTAAACAAGGTTTCTGACAATGGCTCATTTGTTTTAAAAGAATTAACAGTCAATGTTGTTCGAGTACCATTATTGCCAATCTCTATTAAGTTATAGATGTGCTTTGTTTGGCTGTCTATGCCCAGCAAAACTTCTTTTATCTCTGAATTAGAATCTATAGGCTTTAATTTTACAAACTGAATTTTTCTACCCTTAACGTTCTGAACAATATCCATTGCATAACTATATCCTTCCTCGTAAAAAGATAACATTTTAGATGGTGTAATGGTACCTTCGTCTTCTGAGTTTTCAGAAGAAATAGTCACTTCCTCATCTTCTGGACTAACGCTGTATAATGTTTTACCATCAAATATACGTGTGATGCCTAAAATATTTAGTTTGTATTTATCACCCTGCATGGTTACGTTACCCCTAGTTTCTTGGTTTATATTTTCCTGAGCATTATTAAGAACGTATTTAAAATCTATGGTGATATTGTCGTAACTCTTTGCCTTAGTTGAAACTTCAGCTAGCAGTGCTTTAGCCTTATCCGCATCTTGAGCAAAAGAGGTGAAGCTAAAAAGTGCGATTGCTATAATAAGTAAATTTTTCATCTTAAATTAATTGTTCTTTTCGTTTTCTAAAAGTTGATTTAGTGCCACAAAATCTGGTACTAATACCTGTCTTGCTTTGCTACCTTCAAAAGGTCCAACAATACCTGCAGCTTCTAATTGATCTATTAATCTTCCAGCCCTGTTGTATCCCAACTTTAATTTCCTTTGTAATAAAGATGCTGATCCTTGCTGTGCAGTTACAATAACTTCGGCAGCTTCTTTGAACAGAGCATCTCTTTCGGATATATTATTATCAAGACTTGTGCCACTTTCTTCACCAACATATTCTGGAAGTAAATGAGCTTCAGGATAGGCTTTTTGAGAACCTATATAATCCGTTATTTTTTCTACTTCAGGTGTATCTACAAAGGCACACTGAATTCTTGTAATATCGTTTCCTGAAGTATACAACATATCTCCTCGTCCAATTAGCTGGTCAGCTCCAGAACCATCTAAAATGGTACGCGAATCTATTTTAGAAGTCACTCTAAATGCAATTCTTGCTGGAAAATTTGCTTTAATAATACCTGTAATGACATTAACAGAGGGTCTTTGAGTAGCTATAATCAAGTGAATACCTATAGCTCGTGCTAACTGTGCTAATCTTGCTATTGGTGTTTCTACTTCTTTACCAGCGGTCATGATTAAATCTGCAAACTCATCAACAACTAAAACAATGTATGGGAGAAAAGCATGTCCATCATTAGGATTCAGTTTTCTAGCCTTAAATTTTTCGTTATACTCTTTAAGGTTTCGACAGAATGCATTCTTTAGCATCTCATATCGGTTATCCATTTCAATACAAAGAGAATTCAGCGTGTTTATAACCTTAGTATTATCCGTGATAATAGCCTCAGCACTGTCGGGAAGCTTCGCTAGGTAGTGCCTTTCAATTTTGTTATAAAGCGTTAATTCTACCTTTTTAGGGTCAACTAATACAAACTTCACCTCGGCAGGATGTTTCTTATAGAGTAGAGAGGTTAGAACAGCATTTAGTCCTACCGACTTACCCTGACCTGTGGCTCCAGCCATTAACATGTGAGGCATTTTTGCTAAATCAACAACGAAGGTCTCATTACTAATCGTTTTACCTAAGGCAATAGGAAGCTCCATTTCAGAATTCTGGAATTTCTGTGATGCAATCACAGAGCGCATAGATACTATAGTAGCGTTTTTATTTGGTACTTCAATACCAATCGTTCCCTTTCCAGGAATAGGAGCAATAATTCTTATGCCTAAAGCGGCAAGAGAGAGAGCAATATCATCTTCAAGATTCTTAATTTTTGAAATCCTAACACCAGCATTGGGTACAATTTCATATAATGTAACTGTTGGACCAATGGTAGCTTTAATACTAGATATGCCAATACTATAGTTGCTTAGCGTTTCGACAATCTTGTTTTTGTTTTCTTCAAGTTCCTCTTGATTTATGGTAATACCTTCAATATTATACTTTTTCAGAAGGTCTAATGGAGGAAATTTAAAGTTTCCTAACTCTAAAGTAGGGTCAAACAATCCGAAGTCTTCGACTAACTTATCTGAAAGATTATCGGTTAAGGATTTTTCTTCTTCAACAGTCTCTATCTCCATAGCAACCTCTTCGATTTCTTCTTCAACCGGTATGGTGTCTATTTCTAGTTTAGCTTCTGGAATATCTTTTTTGAGTTTTGAGTGTTTGCTAATCGTTGGTTCCAAGTTTTCTAATGGCACTTCGAAAGCTGATTTAAAATTCTCAGCCTCATCACTTAAACTATTATCTACACCTGTAAATGTTTTATTCCCTTCTTCTGATGTAAAATCTTTTTTAATCTCTTTTTTTGTTGAAGTAAAAAGTTTTTTAAAACTATCGGCAGTTACTTTAAAGCGCGAAGCTAGATATACAATCAATCCAAAAAGCAATAATAGAGAGATTCCAATCTTACCTATGTAATCTTGTAGAAAGGAATTCATTTCGTAACCAATAGTTCCTCCTAACATCGATATTTTCTCTCCAAAGAAGCCTAATAGTAGAGAGCTCCAAATAACTATTAACGTTCCCCAGAACCAATGTTTCCAAAGTTTGGTTTTGTTAATATCCATCAAAATATACACTCCTGATAAGAATAGGAGTCCTGAAAATATAAATGAAGGTACACCAAACCCTTTATGTATGAAAAAATCACCCAATTTATTTCCGAAATCTGCAACCCAATTTTTTGTCTCAGATGTACGAGAAGGGAACTCACTTAACAAACTTTGGTCTTCTTTCCCAGTAAACAAATATGATAGGAGTGATAAACACAAGAAAACAGCTAAAATTATAAGCAAACTACCAAATACCAATTTTTGCTGGTTGGAAAGCTTAAAACTTAATTGACGGGACTTAGGTTTGTTTTTTGCTTTAGTCGCTCTTTTTTTCTTGGCCATTAAAGGTGCGTTGGTTTGTTACAAAAGTACAAATTACTAACGTTTTTTTGAGGAATAATTGTATTCAAAAAACCTTTGGTATATAAATAATTAGAGCCACTATTAATGCCGCCATAGCAGTAAAGAAAACCGCTCCTGCAGATATGTCTTTGATAAGCCCAATTTTAGGCTCAAAATCTTCATGAATAAAGTCGCATAATTTTTCTATCGCTGTATTTAGGCCTTCAACACTTAATACCAAAGCAATAGTAATGACTTGTAGAATCCATTCTGTAGAACTAATTTCAAAATAAAAACCAGCTGCAGTAACCAATAATGCTAAGAAAACTTGTATCTGAATACTGGATTCTGTTCTGATTAGCAATAGCATACCTTTAATAGCATAGCCAAAACTCTTTAGTCGGTGTAGGAGAAAAGGTTCGTTTTTATTATTCATGAATTTCGTATTAGACACGGAATCTCCGCATCAAATATTTTTACTATAACAATGCTTCCAGTGCTGCTTTATAATTTGGCTCATCCACAATTTCTGGAACCTGCTCTGTATATTTAACAGTGCCGTTTTCATCTAAAACAACGACAGCTCTTGAATGTAATCCGTTTAAAGGGCCATCGACAAAATTCAGTCCATAAGCTTTTCCAAAACTATTGTCAACATAATCAGAAAGATTCACTACGTTTTCTAAACCTTCTGCAGCACAAAAACGTGCTTGTGCAAATGGTAAATCACGCGAAATGCACAACACTTTAGTATTATCTAATTCTGAAGCTTCTTGATTAAATTGTCTCACTGATTGCGCACAGGTGCCTGTATCGATGCTTGGGAATATATTTAATACGACCTTATGACCGCTGAAATCATTTAATGTGCAAGTCGATAAATCGTTTTTAACTAATGTAAAATCTGGTGCTTTATCTCCAACATTTGGGAGTTGACCTGATGTATTTATTGCGTTCCCTTTTAAAGTTACTGTTGCCATATTTTAAGTGTGAATTAAGTTTAATCAAAGTTAGGAAAGTAAATCATCATAATAAAGATTACAAATAGGAAACCTTTATTTTATAATAGGAATTATCAATTTTGATGATGATAGTATATGTGGTAATTTTATGACTTCAACTAATAGAAAATAAACAATCATGGATAACAATAGCAATGGGGATATTAGCCAATGTCCCTTTATGAGCGGAGCTCAAAAAAAGCCTGCGGGTGGCGGAACTAGCAATCGCGATTGGTGGCCAAATGAGTTAAAACTTAATATTTTGCGTCAGCATGGAACAAGTTCTAACCCAATGGGTGATGATTTTAATTATGCAGAAGCGTTTAAAAGTGTAGACTTTCCCACTCTTAAACAAGAAGTCATTGATTTAATGACAGATTCGCAAGATTGGTGGCCTGCAGATTACGGACATTACGGACCATTTATGATTCGTATGGCATGGCATAGTGCAGGTACCTACAGAGTAGGAGATGGTAGAGGTGGAGCTGGTTCAGGAACACAGCGTTTTGCACCACTAAATAGCTGGCCTGATAACGGAAACTTAGACAAGGCACGCTTATTATTATGGCCAATTAAAAAGAAATATGGTAAGAAAGTATCTTGGGCAGACTTAATGATATTAGCAGGAAACTGTGCTCTAGAATCTATGGGATTCAAGACTTTTGGTTTTGCAGGTGGAAGAGAAGATGTTTGGGAACCAGAACAAGATGTGTACTGGGGTTCTGAGACTGGATGGTTAGATAATGATCACCGTTATGATACTAGTGATGGTGATTTAGAAGGTCACTTAGGAGCAGTGCATATGGGACTCATTTATGTCAATCCAGAGGGCCCAAATGGAGTTCCAGATCCAATGAAATCTGCACACGATATCAGAATCACATTCGGACGTATGGCAATGAATGACGAAGAAACCGTTGCACTTGTTGCTGGCGGACATACATTTGGTAAGGCACATGGTGCTGCAGACCCTGACAAGTATGTTGGTGCTGAACCTCATGGTGCTTCGATTGAAGAAATGAGTACGGGTTGGAAAAACACATTCAATTCAGGTGTGTTGGACGATACTATTACTAGTGGTTTAGAAGGGGCATGGACACCAAACCCTACACAATGGGATGCTGATTATTTTGATGTACTTTTAAATTATGACTGGGAATTAACCAAAAGTCCAGCAGGTGCACACCAATGGACACCAACGGCTGCGTCTAATGCTAAAATGGCGCCTAAGGCAGGTGATGCCAATGGAACTCAAGCATTAATGATGTCTACAGCCGATATGGCTTTAAAAACGGATCCTAAATATTTAGAAATTTCTCAACGTTTCCATAAAGATCATAAAGCTTTTGAAGATGCGTTTGCTCGTGCTTGGTATAAATTAACGCATAGAGATATGGGGCCAATTCAACGTTATTTGGGTCCTGAAGTACCGAAGCAAGAATTTGTTTGGCAAGACCCAATTCCAGCTGTAGATTATATTTTGAGTGATGCCGATATAATAGCATTGAAAAAGATGGTATTAGCATCTGGATTGACAATTTCTCAATTAGTAACAACGGCGTGGGCATCTGCTTCGACATATCGCGATTCTGATAAACGTGGAGGTGCTAATGGTGGGCGTTTGCGTTTAGAGCCACAAAGAAGTTGGGAAGTTAATAACCCAGAAGAACTTAATAAGGTGCTTAATGTATTAGAAGGTATTAAAAATGAATTCAGCGGAACAGTTTCGATGGCTGATTTGATTGTACTTGCTGGAACTGCCGCAGTAGAAGAAGCGGCTAGTAATGCTGGACATAATGTTTCAGTACCATTTACACAAGGAAGAGGAGATGCGTCGCAAGAACAAACGGATTTAGAATCTTTTGGATATTTAGAACCACTGGCAGATGGCTTTAGAAACTATATAAAAGATGGACTTGGTGTTGCTGCGGAAGATTTATTAGTAGACCGAGCTAATTTGATGAGTTTATCCATTCCTGAAATGACTGTTTTAGTTGGAGGAATGCGCGTATTAGGAGCAAATTACGATGGTTCTAAACATGGTGTATTTACAGATAATGTAGGTCATTTAACAAACGATTTCTTCACTAATATTCTTGACTTTGCCATTACTTGGGAAGGAGCAAATTCTGAAGATAGAGAGTTCATAGGTCGTGACCGTAGAACTGGTGCAATGAAGTATTCAGGAACGCGAGCAGATTTAATATTTGGTTCTAATACAGAACTTAGAGCCATTGCTGAAGTCTATGGTTCTGATGATGCTAAAGACAAGTTTGTAAACGATTTTGTTGCTGCTTGGGCCAAGGTTATGAATCTTGATAGATTTGATTTGAAGTGATTTAGAGTTTAATATAAAAGCGAAAGCTCAGACTATGAATGTCTGGGCTTTTTTGTTTTTCATATTTTAACCAATAGTTCTGATAGATACACAATTCCGAAAATCCAGCCTGTATATAATACAGTATAAACTAAAGAATAAAGTGCTGAAATTCCAATATTTCCCTTAGTGTCTTTTGATTTTGAAAACACAAATTTTAGGGCTCTAAAAAATACCCAATAGAGCATTGCTAGTATTATAAAAATTGAAACCCAAAAAACTGTCTCCAGTAGAATTAGAAGAGCAAACATGATTATACTCATTGCTATCCAAAGTAAAATGGAGATTAGTAAACCTCCAATTCCTTCACCAACTTCTATACTTGGTAAATCAGGCGATACACCAGAGTTCGAAATAAATTCACCAGTATTAAATTCTCTAAACTTTGGAAAATCATCCATAAGCCCTATTCTTTTATAAAGGCCAAAAGTCATAAATAAGAAAAGTGCATTGCCAATTATAGATAGCGACCAATAGAAATTGGACGTTAGTGTTCGGTTGTAGTTTTCTCCAGTCAGATAAACAGTAAGAATAGTAATTGCAACTACGAGTAATGAAACTGTGAAAACTGATTTACCTTTTAAGTATGGTTGTTTTGGCTTCAATCAAACAGGTTCATTTCTTAATCTAGTTTGCCATTGATTTGCTTAATCTTAATCTTAAGACCAGCAAATAATAAAGTCATAAAAGGACTAAGAATGCTGAAGAAAGCATAGGGAATGTAAGCCGTAGTACCAGCATAACCAAACAATACTTTAGAGTGATATGCGCCGCAAGTATTCCAAGGGACTAATACAGATGTTACAGTCCCTGAATCCTCAAGTGTTCTGCTTAAATTTTCAGGTGCTAGGCCTCTGTCTTCATAAGCTTTCTTAAACATTTTCCCGGGAACAACTAAAGCTAAATATTGGTCAGATGCTGTTACGTTAAGTGCCAAGCAACTAGCAACTGTACTTGCAAACAAACCAAAAGTTGTCGTTGCCATGTTTAGTAAAGATTTTGTGATTCTTGAGAGCGCACCTATGGCATCCATAACGCCTCCGAAAACCATGGCGCACACTATTAGCCATATGGTTCCTAACATTCCTTTCATTCCACCAGCAGTAAAAAGGTCGTTCAGTTCAGTACTAGATGTTTCAACAGCAGTATCTACTGTTAGAGCATTTAATACTCCCATATACATTGTTTTGAAATCATAAGCTAATGTTTCTAAAACTTCACTTTTAACTAAAGTATCATCAAGACTTACCATGTAGGATGCTACTACATCTTTTATAATATCTGGTTGTGCTATTAAAGCAGCTACACCGCCTAAAAGCGCTCCTAATAGAAGTGCTATTAGAGGGGGTGTTTTTTTAACAATCATTAATATTACCGCAACTGGGACTAAAAATAGCCAAGGACTTATATTAAACGCACCGTCTATGGCATCTAATTTATCTTGAATTTGTGGTGTTCCAGTAATGTCTAGGTTTAATCCAATTATAATAAAAATTATTAGTGTTATTGCTATAGTTGGTATTGTTGTTAAAGACATATATTTAATGTGCGAAAACAATTCTCCCCCAGCCATTGCAGGAGCCAAATTAGTGGTGTCACTTAAAGGAGACATCTTATCTCCAAAATAAGCACCAGATAAAACGGCACCTGCAGTCATTCCTATGGATATCCCTAGTGCTTCTCCAATACCAACTAAGGCTATTCCTACTGTTGCGGAGGTTGTCCAAGAACTACCTGTAGCTATAGAAATGATAGCACAAATAATAACGCAAGCAGCTAAGAAAATAGTTGGGTTTAAAATCTGTAAACCATAATAAATCATAGTTGGAATAACACCACTTATCATCCAAGTTCCCGCTAAAGCTCCAACCATCAATAGTATGAGTAAAGCACCAGTCGTTGATTTTACGTTTTCTGCAACTTCATCTATCATTTGTTTGTAAGAAACCTTATTCCAAAATCCTACAATGGCTGCAACAGCTGCTCCAAGAAGAAGCACAAATTGATTGCTTCCACTTAAGGCATCATCACCGTAGACATAAATATTATAGGCTAACATACCTACTAAAGCTATAACAGGAATCAATGCTTCCCATATGTTTAATTCTTTGTTCTCAATAATGTTTTGGTCTTCTATTTCAATTTTAGAAATGTTATCGTCGTCTTGCATAGTTTATGAAGTGTTTAGCTTTGTAATGTTACGATTTTACAAGAAGCTTTGCAAATCAGTTTACTTGTGTAATTTTGCGAACGTATATGGATTCACTTACACAAATTGTATTAGGAGCTGCTTGTGGAGAAGCAGTACTTGGAAAGAAGATTGGTAATAAAGCTTTACTGTTTGGAGCGATAGGAGGAACCATACCGGATATAGATGTTTTTATAGGACCGCTTATTCATAGTAATGAGATAGATGCAATGTTGTTTCATCGCGGGTTTATGCATTCCATTTTGTTTGCTATTATTGGTACTTTTCTTTTTGGTTGGATAACATATAAACTTTATAATTGGGGGAAAAGATTAAACACCACTACACAGAAAGATTGGATGCTCTTATATTTTTGGGCATTATTTACTCACCCAATATTAGATGCTTTTACGCCTTACGGAACTCAACTGTTTGCACCTTTTTCCAATTACAGAGTAGCTTTAAATAACATCGCGGTTGCCGACCCACTTTACACAACACCTTTTTTAGTCTGTATGATTGTTTTAATGTTTTTTAAGCGTAATTCTAATAGAAGGAGAGCTTGGCTAAAATGGGGGATAGGTATCAGTTCTGCCTACATGTTGTTTACCATTGGAAATAAAATTTATGTTGATCAAACTTTTAAAGCATCTTTAAAAGATGAGGGGATTACTTATTCGCGTTTTAGTTCTCAACCTTCAATACTTAATAACATCCTTTGGTATGGCATCGCTGAAACCGAAGATTCTTATAAAGTGGCTTTTTATTCGCTTTTAGATAAGAGTAATCGATTTTCTGAGTGGCAAGAGATTCCTAAAAATAGGGCCATTTCTGAGGCTGATTTTGATGACTTAAAATCCTTGGCTTGGTTCAGCAATAATTATTACAATGTTGAAGCTAGCGAAAATGATGAATATTTGTATAAAGACCTTCGTTACCCGCTTATAAAAACCAAAAATGGTTACCAAGCGGTATTCAATTTATTGCTCTATAAAAAAGGAGAGCGTCTTGATATGAAACCATTTACTCCCGATTTTGGTGATTTTGGAGAGGCTATGAGTGCCTTGTTTGAACGTATGAAAGGTATATAAACTAAACTAATTCAGCTTCTAGAATGTTTAATTCAATCATACATTCGCGCATCGTTTTATAAGTGCGTTCAATATCATTATCTAGGCCAATTGAGAAACGAATCAGTCCATCACTTAAACCCATTTCCGCTTGCTCATCTTCTGGAATCTCGGATGAGGTTGAAGTTCCTGGCGCACTAAATAGAGTTTTATAGAATCCAAGGCTAACAGCTAAATAACCTAAATTTCTATGTTGCATCATTTCCATCAGAGCATTGGCATTTTCGAGTGAACCAACATCTACTGTCAACATTCCTCCAAAA
>CALDUJ010000120.1 GCA_937923735.1 uncultured Flavobacteriaceae bacterium
AAGGCCTCTGAAAGTGCTAAGCAAAATTTAGTAGAGTTTGTTACTATTTTTAAGACCGGAAAAATTACTGGAGATATTGTCTTCGAGAAAGATGGAAAAACGGAGTATGCAAAAGCACCTATTTGGTATAACCATCCGCAAGGGGAAGAAAGAAGTAATGAGACCATTACTTTGGTAAAGCGAAGTGATAAATGGTATTTATATAGTTTCTGATGCTTAGTGCATAATTCTAACTAATAACTCCTTGAGCAAGTCACTTTGAGGCACTGCATTAGAACCCACACCTTTGCCTTTAACATCAAATTCTCGCAAGATTGCTACAACCTTGCTTACCTTTTTCATTGGATAATTTCGGGCTGCAGCAACGTATTCGTTCACAAAATAGGGATTGACCTTCAAAGCTGAAGCAACTGCTCTGGGTGAATGGTCTCTTAGTCCATGGTAATGCAACAATTGCGAGAAGAAATTAAAAAGTAAGGCTACGGTTACCACCATTGGATTGTCTTTCGGATTCTCTCCAAAATAGTTCACAATCCTATGGGCCTTAATAACATTCCTCTCTCCTACTGCCTTACGTAACTCAAAATTATTATAATCTTTGCTAATACCAATATTTTCTTCAATATGTTCTGGTGTAATTTGTGTGCCTTGAGGTATTATTAGCTTAAGCTTCTCGAGCTCGTTATTAATCTTGCTCAAATCCGTTCCTAAGAACTCGACTAACATTTGGGCTGCTTTTGGCGTAATGGTATAATTTTTCCCTGAAAGCGTTCGTCTAATCCAATCCGCTACTTGGTTTTCGTAAAGCTTCTTACTCTCATAAACTACTCCCGACTTACTAATAGCCTTATAAAGCGCTTTACGCTTATCTATTTTTTTGTACTTATAATTTATCACTAAAACTGTAGAAGGTTGTGGATTAGCTGCATAATCAGCTAGTTTTTCAATTGTTCTAGATAAATCCTGAGCTTCTTTGACTATAACCACTTGCCTTTCTGCCATCATAGGGAAACGCTTAGCATTACTTATGATATCATCAATAGAAATATCTCTTCCGTATAGTACCATTTGGTTAAACCCCTTTTCTTCTTCGGCCAAAACATTGGTTTCAATAAAATCAGATACCCTATCTATATAGTACGACTCCTCTCCCATCAAGAAATAAATGGGCTTAATATTCCCATTTTTAATATCTGATACTAGTTGTTTGACTTCGTCCATTGAAAAAAAATCCTCAAATTTGTGTAGTGCAAGAACTCAATTTTTCTCCATATAAGTTCCGTTTCAAAAATAGCGAAAATAAGCTGATGATTTTTGATGTGATTAGGAAAAAATTTGTGGTTTTACAACCAGAGGAATGGGTAAGACAACATTGCATTCATTTTCTTATCGAAGAGAAAAATTATCCGATTTCATTAATCAATGTTGAGAAAGAACTAAGAGTTAATGGATTACGCAAACGTTATGACATTGTGGTTTTTAATTCAGATGGAAGTATCCATTTAATTGTTGAATGCAAATCCTACAAAATCAAAATAGAACAGAGCACTTTCGACCAGATTGCACGTTACAACCTTACCTTAGACGCTTCTTATTTAATGGTTACTAATGGAATTAATCACTATTATTGCTCTATGGATATGGAAGAGCAACGGTATCAATTTCTAAAAGACATACCAGAATACAAATCATGAGGATAGCAGTTGTCATACTTAACTGGAACGGAAAACAATTGCTCGAGCAATTTTTACCTTCAATTGTCTCGCATTCTATTGATGCTGGTATTTATGTTGCTGATAATGCCTCGACAGACGATTCTATTGACTTTGTTTCATCAAATTTTCCATCAGTAAAAATCATTCAAAATAAAATTAATGGTGGTTACGCAAAAGGTTATAATGATGCCTTGAGAGAGATAGATGCTGATGTATTCTGTCTTTTAAATAGTGACGTAGAAGTAACACAAAATTGGCTCAGGCCTATTAAAGATTTATTTAATCGAGAATCTAATACAGCCATCATTCAACCAAAAATATTAGATCATAAAGAGAAAGATACTTTTGAGTATGCTGGAGCGGCTGGTGGTTTTATTGATAAATATGGTTATCCATATTGTCGCGGACGTATTTTTAATACACTAGAAAAAGATAACGGTCAGTATAATGATATCGCCTCCATATTTTGGGCTTCTGGCGCCTGCTTTTTTATAAGAAAAGAAGTTTTTAATCAATTAAAAGGATTTGATGAATCGTTTTTTGCTCATATGGAAGAAATTGATTTGTGTTGGCGAGCCAAAAATATTGGTGTTGACATAAAGTATGTTGGAAGCTCTATTATTTACCATGTAGGCGGTGCCACCTTAAATACTACGAATCCGAAGAAGACCTATCTCAACTTCAGAAATAGTTTGCTTACGCTTACTAAAAATAGTTCAGGCAGCTTATTGCCTAAGATTATTGTAAGACTAATATTGGATGGTATCGCTGGAATAAAGTTTATTTTTCAGTTAAAACCATTGCATTTTATGGCAATCATTAAAGCTCACTTTAGCTATTATTATCATTTGCCTAGGATTTTGAAGCAACGAAAACAACCTTCTAAATTGACTGATTATTGGCACAAAAAGTCTATTGTATGGTCTTATTTCGTAGATAGAAAGAAGAATTTCGATAGTTTATAACATCGTTAGTAAAAGTTTTGTTAATCACTATTTTAACAATCGATTTTTATATACTTTTGAAATGTTAAAATTTAAAATTAAACAACCCTCATAATTATGAAAAAAGTACTGTTATTTAGTGCAGGAGCATTACTCATCTTAAGTTCATGTGTATCTAAGAAAGAGTTTGCAGCACTTGAAGCAAAACAAAAAGAAACCCAAGACTTACTGAATACAGCTACGGTGAAACTAAATAGATGTTTAGCTGACGAAGCAGCGTCTGCGGCAAGACTTAAGGAACTACAAGCCCGTTTAGCTGACATGAAAGCAAATAACGATAGGCTTATAGAGACCTCTAAAGACATGACAGTCTTAACAACGCAAGGAGCTCAAAACCTTGAAAAATCTTTAGAGAGTTTAAAAGAAAAAGATTTGAAAATTTCTCGTTTGCAGGATGCTTTAACTAAGAAAGATAGTGTAACACTTGCTTTAGTAACGAGCCTAAAGAAAGAAGTTGGCCTTAATGATGAAGATATAGAAATCAATGTCGAAAAGAGTGTCGTATTTATCTCCTTATCAGACAAATTATTATTTAAAACTGGAAGCTATAGCATTACAAGCAGAGCTAATGAGATATTAGGAAAAGTGGCAACTGTTATCAACAGCAAGCCAAATTTTGAAGCTATGGTCGAAGGCCATACAGACAACGTACCATACAAAAGCGGTGTTCTTTTGGATAATTGGGATTTAAGTGTAAAACGTAGTACTGCTATTGTGAGAGCATTACAAGATTTAGGCGTTAATCCTCAGCAATTAATTGCTGCAGGACGTGGAGACCATTTACCATTAGTAGATAACATGACTGCTGAAAACAGAGCCATTAACAGACGTACTAAGATTTACATTCTTCCGAAAATTGATCAATTCTATGAAATGATTGAAACTGAAATGAAGACCTTATCTGAAGAAGGAAACTAGCTTATATTAAATGGATATAGAATAGCGAAAAGCTCAGTCGAAAGGCTGGGCTTTTTTTATTCGTCATAGCACCAAACTGCCAACTCGTTACCAGAAGGGTCTAAAAACTGAAATCGGCTTCCCCCTGGAAATGAAAATGTACCAACTGAAAGCTCCGCTCCTAGCTTGAGAACTCTTTCTTTAATTCTTTCTAGGTCCTCGTGATAAAGAACGACCAAAGCTCCGTTTTGAATAGGTTTATCAGTCTTTTCAAATCCACCATCTAAACCACTAGCGGAAAAAGCTGTATAATTTGGTCCGTAGTCCGTAAATTTCCAGTTAAATGCTTTAGTGTAGAATATTTTTATTGCATCTAAATCATGAGCTTTAAACTCGACGTAGTTGATATGGTTATTGGTTGGTTCCATAATTTTTTAATATTATACAGATTATACAATCCCAACTATTCTTTTTTACAGAGATTGACATACTTCAATATCGCTCAGTATAGACTCGCACCCAAATCTCAATGAGAGTTATTTCACACTTCTAGCTTCTAGCTTCTAGCTTCTAGCTTCTAGCTTCTAGCTTCTAGCTTCTAGCTTCTAGCTTCTAGCTTCTAGCTAATTTAAAATATCTCCAAACTGCCTTTACCTTCTCTAACAATCAATGGTTCTCCTTCAGATAAATCGATGACCGTTGAAGCTTCGTTGCCACAATAACCACCATCAATAACCAAATCAACTAAATTATCCCACTTTTCGTAAATAAGTTCAGGATCAGTTGTATACTCTATAATTTCATCTTCATCTCGAATAGATGTAGATACAATTGGATTACCTAATTGATTGACAATTTCGAGAGCAATGTTATTATCAGGCACACGAATACCTACAGTCTTCTTTTTTTTGAACACACTAGGTAATTGCTTGCTTCCCGGCAAAATAAATGTATAAGGCCCAGGTAAGGCTCTTTTCAATATCTTAAAAATGGAAGTGTCTATTTGTTTGACGTAATCACTCAAATTACTTAAGTCTTTACAGATAAAGGAAAAATTGGCTTTCTCCAGTTTCACCCCTTTTATTCGGGCGATTTTCTCTAAGGCTCTTGTATTAGTAATATCACATCCTAGACCGTATACTGTATCAGTTGGGTAAATTATCAGACCGCCAGACTGCAAGACATCAATTACCTTTTTAATCTCCCTTGGGTTTGGATTCTCTTCGTATATTCTAATCAATTCTGCCATAATACGTATCTTGCAATTACGTTATACAAACGTAACCAATATTTCGATTATGAAAATCTTGAAGTCCATTTCCCTACTTATCTTACCGTTATCACTCATTATTTCATGTAGTTCGGATGATTCCGATTCAAATAATCCTCCATCTGGGCTAGACCCAACACAATATTACGAAGCATTGAATGTCTCTTATGGTAACGACAGTGATCAGGTTTTCGATATCTATTTGCCAGCCAATAGAAGTCTTGACACAAAAATAATGATTTTGGTGCACGGTGGTGGCTGGTATGCAGGAGACAAAGCTGACATGAATAGTTTTAAGGATTTTGTAAGAGAACAACATCCAGACATAGGTGTAGTAAACATAAATTATAGACTAGCTGATGCTGATAACAGTCCCTATCCTATGCAATTAAACGATATTACTTCGGTAATTAATTTCCTGAAAGACGAAAGGGATAATTATGTAATTGATAATGAATTTGGATTCGTCGGTGTCAGTGCAGGCGCGCATTTATCCTTACTATGGAGCTATGCCTTTGACACGGAAAACAATGTAGAAATGGTCTGTAGCATTGTCGGGCCAACAAATTTGACTGACACAGCATACTTAAATAATACATCTCCAGAGCTACAAGAAATTTTGGATTTATATGGGGTAGACGCTTCAACGGAATTTTTGGAAGAAGCAAGCCCTTATCATCGTGTCACAGCTTCCTCACCTCCAACCATTTTATTTTATGGTGGTATGGACCCATTAGTTCCAACAACTCAAGGTACAGATTTAAGAGATCGACTTTCTACTCTTGGTGTAACTCACGAGTTTACCCTATACCCGAACGAAGGACATGGATGGATAGGATTGAACCTATTGGATACGAGTACTAAATTAAAAACTTTTACTGAAACCTATTTGGAGGATTAGCCTATCACTTCAAGTTTAGCAAATCTGAGCAACAACTTCTTTACACCACCAACTTCAAACTTGATTTCGGCTTTAACATCTGCTCCTTTGCCTTCTATTTTAAGCACTTCACCTCTACCAAACCGTAGGTGCTTCACTACATTCCCAACAACTAACTTGCTATCGAATAAGTTTGTGTTTCCATTCGTTTCAGTTACTTTCTTTAAATTCTTTGGAGTGGATATTTGAAATTTTTCTGGTGCAGTTTTTTTAGCTCCTTTCTTTTTAAGCACAGCTTGCTTCGCTGGCTTAAATCTAATTTTGTTTGGCTCCACGTCTCCAAAAATATCTGCCGATAGCATTGGATTAATGCGTCGTTCTTCAATAGGTGTTATAATATCTAAAAATTCATCATCTATTTCTTCAATAAAACGACTTGGTTCAGAATCTATAAGCTTACCCCAACGATAACGCGACAATGCATAAGTAAGATATGCTTGTTTCTCAGCCCTGGTAATGGCCACATAAAACAATCTACGTTCTTCTTCAAGTTCACTGCGCGTGTTCATACTCATCGCGCTTGGAAACAAATCTTCCTCAAGACCTACAATAAACACATGATTAAATTCCAATCCCTTCGCCATGTGAATACTCATTAATGCTACATGATTAGGGTCACCTTTATCTCCATCTAAGTCTGTAGCGAGTGCTACATCTTCTAAAAATTCTGCAAGACTACCGGTTGAATCTGCGACTTCTATCTGACCCTCTACAAAGTCCTTTATACCGTTTAAGAGCTCTTCTACGTTTTCTAAACGTGTTATTCCTTCTGGAGTTCCATCTTTACCAAATTCTCGAATTAATCCACTTGTCTTAGTGATATGCTCTGCTAAATCAAAAGCATTTGCCGTTTGATTCATGACCTGATAACTTTCAATGAGCGTCACAAAATCTTTTAGCTTATTCTTGGTCCCATTATTAATATTTAAGGGTATTGTATCTATTTCTTTTAGAATTCCAAAAATGGTTTTTCCAGTAGCATTAGCTGCTACAACTAGCCTATCTATTGTTGTTTGACCTATACCACGCGCTGGATAATTGATAATACGTTTCAAAGCTTCTTCATCAGCAGAATTTAAAACCAATCTCAAATATGCCGTTACATCCTTGATTTCTTTACGTTGGTAAAAGGATAACCCTCCATAAATACGATACTGAATATCACGCTTCCGAAGCGCGTCTTCAATAGCACGCGACTGTGCATTGGTGCGATACAACACTGCAAAATCACTATTAAGCAATTGTTGATTCATTTTCTCTTCCCAAATAGTACTCGCAACATAACGTCCTTCGTCACCATCCGTTAATGAGCGATGTACTTTTACTTTATTTCCTTCATCATTAGCTGTCCAAACAATTTTATCAATCTTCGTTTTGTTATGCTCTATCACTGAATTTGCCGCACCTACAATGTTTTTAGTCGAACGGTAGTTCTGTTCCAGCCTAAATAACTTCACATCATCATAATCTTTTTGGAAATTCAAGATATTATTAATGTTCGCTCCTCTAAATGCATAGATACTTTGAGCATCGTCCCCTACTACACATATGTTTTGAAAACGGTCAGCTAAAGCTCGAACAATGAGGTATTGTGAATGGTTTGTATCCTGATACTCGTCCACTAAAATGTAACGAAACTTGTCTTGATACTGTGCTAAAACTGCAGGGAATCGCGTGAGCAACTCATTTGTTCTTAACAACAAGTCATCAAAATCCATAGCACCCGCCTTAAAACAACGGTCTACATATTCTGCATAAATTTCTCCCATTTTTGGTCGCCTTGCCATGGCATCAGCTTCTATAAGCTCTGGGTTTTTAAAATATGCCTTTACAGTAATCAAACTGTTTTTATACGAAGAAATTCTACTATAGACCTGCTTGGTTTTATAAATGTCCTTGTCTAAGTTCATTTCCTTAATAATAGAACCTAACAGTTTTTGAGAATCTTGTGTATCGTAAATTGTGAAATTACTTGGAAATCCTAGATGATGACCTTCAAACCGCAATATCTTCGCAAACACAGAGTGAAACGTTCCCATCCAAAGATTTTTAGCTTCGCCATCGCCAACTATTTGAGCGATACGTCCTTTCATTTCCTTAGCTGCCTTATTCGTAAACGTAAGCGCCAGAATATTAAAAGCATCCACACCTTTGCTCATTAAATAGGCAATTCTGTATGTTAACACACGTGTTTTTCCCGACCCAGCGCCAGCTATAACAATCATCGGCCCATCTTTTTGTAAAGTAGGTGCTAATTGTGCTTCATTAAGTTGTTTAAGATATTGCTCCAAGTATTTTTCTTTTTCGATAGAATATGCTGTGAATTTAACCATTGTAGCACTTTTTTCTTAGCTGAAACAGCAATAATTATCAACACTTATCAACGGTTGTACATTGTAAGTAAAATTTGAATATCTTTAAGCCTACAATTATATAATTCATGCTAAAAAAA
>CALDUJ010000121.1 GCA_937923735.1 uncultured Flavobacteriaceae bacterium
AGCTCAATAATTCTATTAAATACCTCTTTAACATTAAACCCTTCCAAAGCTGATATTGGAAAGAATTCTGCGTTCGGGACTTTACTTTGCCAAAGTTCAGATTGCTCTTCTAACAATTCTTGGTTAGATGTATCTATTTTATTCAATAGCAGTAATACAGGAATTTTCGAATTAGTAATCTTATTGAAAAAAGCTTCATCTTTCAACTCTTTTTCTCCAATTTCAACCATGTAAATCAACACATCAGCATCTTCAAAAGCTGACTTAACAAAATCCATCATACTCTGTTGAAGCTCATATGCTGGTTTAATAATACCAGGCGTATCACTCAACACCACCTGGAAATCTTCACCGTTTACTATTCCGAGTATGCGATGTCTAGTCGTTTGCGCCTTGGATGTTATAATTGATAATTTCTCACCAACAAAGGCATTCATCAGTGTAGATTTACCCACATTTGGGTTACCGATTATATTAACAAAACCTGCTCTGTGTGACATTATTTTACTTTAGTTTGCTAAAATACGTCTTTGAAGCCTTATTAACGTGTTTAGCCAGCAGAAGTCCAGAAATAATAGTTGGTATAGCCATTAATGCAAAGGCGCTGTCGATTAGGTTAATAGCAAAATCTAGCTTAATTACTGAAGCTACAACTATAGATATTATAAATATATAATTGTAGTATTTCCCGTATTTAGTTCCTGTTAAGAACCCTAAACAAGTAGTCCCATAATGGGAATAAGAAAACATAGTTGATAATGCAAACACCAAAATAATAGCTGTTAACACCCAGCTTCCAAGGCCTATTGGTAAAGCTGCATCAAAAGCTCTTAGTGTTAGCGTAATACCATTTGCATCTGTTGTTTGCCAGACACCTGTTGATAAAATTGCTAATGCGGTTAAAGTACAGACAACAATAGTATCTATAAAAGGTCCAATCATAGCAACCAAACCTTCTCTTATTGGCTCATCTGTTCTGGCATTTCCGTGTATCATAGGTGCTGTTCCGATACCAGCTTCATTAGAGAAAGCAGCTCTCTTAACCGCAGTGAGAACCAAATACCCTAATACGCCTCCAGCTGCAGCTTTGCCAGAAAAAGCATCTGTAAATATTAACTTAAACATATCTGGGACAAATTCGCTTTGTCTATATAGAATCAATATAACTGCTGCAAAATAAAGTACTACCATAAAAGGAACCAATAGACTAGCAACTTTTGCAATTCTTTTTAACCCACCAAAAATCACTAATGCCGTTAATACAGCTATACCAATACCAATGTAAAGTTTAGCTTCTTGCATCATGTCTTGGTCATAAACGAATACATCTACTAATGTTTGCGTTAACTGGTTAGCTGAAAATGCTGGTAAAGTACCTACCAATCCAGCAGAGGCAAACAGTACAGCTAAAGGTTTCCATTTTTTTCCCAATCCCTTCATGATCACATACATTGGTCCAGCCACAGTATTTCCTTCATGGTCTGTATCTCTGTACATTACAGCCAATGTACAGGTGTAGAATTTTGTTGCCATACCGATTAAAGCAGTTATCCACATCCAAAATATAGCTCCAGGACCGCCAGCGACGATAGCAATAGCCACGCCACTAATGTTTCCCATACCCACCGTTGCCGCTATAGCAGAAGTTAGCGCTTGAAAATGAGTTATCTGCCCTTCATCCTCTCTATCATTGTATTTACCTCTCAAAATGTTGATTGAATGCCAAAAATGACGAAAAGGGGTAAACCTAGATTGAACTAAAAACAAAAGACCACCGCCTATCAATAAGATTAATAATGGCCAGTCCCATATCCATGAACTGAATTTAGCAACAAAATCTTCTATCATAAAAACAACCTTTAATGAATCTAAGTTAATGAAAAATATTTCCGATACAATTTACCATTTCATTAATATATTTTGTTTAATAGTTTTATATTTTTGTTAAACATGAAACATTTCAATAGTTCTAATATCGATGATTTAGAGAAGCTTTACAGAATAAACTTGATAAATTCTGTATCGGGATATAAATCAGCAAACCTCATAGGAACGGCTTCAAAAAAAGGCCTGCTAAATGTTGCTATTTTTAGTAGTGTCACACACTATGGCTCAAACCCTCCTATACTGGGTTTTGTAATGCGCCCAGCAAGTGTCCCAAGACATACTTACGAAAACCTAAAAGAGACTGGCTTTTATACCATCAATCATATTCATAACGACATTGTTAGAAACGCTCATCATACATCTGCACGTTATAATAGGGATACCTCAGAATTTGAAAAAACAAATCTTCAACCAGAGTTTAAGGATGAATTTATAGCGCCTTATGTAAAAGACTGCCCTGTTCAAATCGGTATAAGGTTTATAGAAGAACATCACATAAAAGTGAATAATACGATTCTAATTTTAGGACAAATTGAGCATTTATATATAAAGGAAAATTTATTAAAGCAAGATGGATTTGTTAGTCTTTCAGAAGGTAATATTGTATCCATAAATGGTCTAGACTGTTATAACAAAAGTGAACCTTTGGAACGCTTAAAATACGCCAAACCCAATCAAGAGGTTGAGAAATATGGCTCATAGTAAGCAACACTTACCATCAAAACTATGCATAGTATGCAATCGTCCATTTGTATGGCGAAAAAAATGGAAAATGGTTTGGGAAGACGTTAAATATTGTAGTGAAAAATGCAGAAGAAACAAGTAGGACTCATATGGTTTAAAAATGACTTGAGAGTCAACGACAATGTATCGTTGCTTAAAGCCATGGAAAATAATGAGCAACTAATCGCACTCTATTGTTTTGACCCACGACAATTTGAAATAGATTGTTTCGGTTTTAAAAAAACCGAAAAGTTTCGTGCCAAATTCTTGATTGAAACCGTTACTGAACTCAAACAAAATCTAGCATCAAAAAACATAACACTTTTCGTCTATTTTAATAAACCTGAAGCTGTAATACCAAATTTAGTAGAAGACCTAAATATCGCTTCAATATACCTGCAAAAGGAATGGACCCAAGAAGAAGTGACTGTTGTAAGAAATACAAAGAATTTACTCCCAAATATTGCCTTCATTGAAAGTTACGACCAATTTTTGTTTCATCCAAAGGATATACCTTTTGAGATTGATAAAATCCCTAATATGTTCACCAACTTCAGAAAGAAATGTGAAAAATATAGTTCTGTAAAAAGGGAAGTCTCAATTACTCGTTTGCCTAATGTCAATATTGTTACAAATAACACCAAAATTCCATCATTAAAGGATTTAGGGTTTGATGATTTACGCACATCAACTAAAACAGCTTTTCCATTCAAGGGAGGTGAAAATGAAGCCTTAAAGCGTTTAGACGACTATTTTTTTGTCACTAAAAAGTTAGCCTATTATAAACAAACCCGAAATGGTTTAGTTGGTGCAGATTACAGCAGCAAATTCTCGGCTTGGCTAGCCAACGGAAGTATTTCTGCTAGAACGATTTACTGGAATATTAAAGCTTTTGAAAAAGAGCATACAAAAAATCAATCTACCTATTGGCTCATTTTCGAATTGATTTGGCGTGATTACTTTAAATATATTTCTCTTAAACATGACAACTCAATTTTTAAGATTGAAGGTATTTTAAAAAAGTCGTATGATTGGAAAATCGAAAACACCTTGGTCCAAAACTGGATAAACGGCGAGACCAAAGAACCTTTCGTTAATGCCAATATGATTGAGCTCAAAGAAACTGGTTGGATGAGCAATCGCGGTCGGCAGAATTTTGCATCCTATTTTGCAAAAGAACTGCTTTTGGATTGGCGCATCGGCGCTGCCTATTTTGAATCATTATTAATCGATTACGATGTACACAGCAATTATGGCAATTGGATGTATGTCGCTGGCGTCGGCAATGACCCAAGAGATAGGAAATTTAATGTACAACTCCAAGCAGAACGCTACGATGCCAATAAGAAATTCCGAAACCTGTGGCTACAGCAAACCTTGTTTTAATATGAAAACACTACGACTCATACTTGGCGACCAGCTTAATTACAATCACTCTTGGTATAATTCCGTAAGTGAAAATGTGACTTATTGCTTGTTTGAAATGCGCCAGGAAACTGATTATGTAACACATCATATCCAGAAAGTAGTAGCATTTTTTAGAAGCATGCGGAATTTTTCTGAGTATTTAAAAAACAAAGGTCATCAGGTTATATACTTCGAGCTAGATTATGAAGCCAATACGCAAAATCTTCAAAAAAATATAAACCAGTTAATTAAAGAAGACGGCTTTAAAAAGTTTGAATATCAGTTACCTGATGAATACAGGTTAGACCAGCAATTAAAATCAATCTGTAGTGAGTTACCTATTGAATCTGAAGTTTTCAGTACAGAACATTTTCTAACAAAAAGAAGTGATTTAGCCGAATTCTACAAAGGAAAAAAACAAATCGTTATGGAATATTTTTATCGTCACATGCGCAAAAAATATGACATTATGATGTTTAACGATAAAGACCCAGAAGGTGGCAAATGGAATTTTGATAAAAGTAATCGCAATAAATGGAAAGGTGAATATGAAATTCCAAAGGCAATGTCCTTCAACAAAGATGTTTCTAGTATTATAGAATTACTAAAAGTCCAAAACATTAAAACTATTGGTAATATTAACACCAAAAACTTTCAGTGGCCAACAACAAGACAAGAATGTCTTGAAGTATTAGACTATTTCTGCGAGCACTTATTAATTCACTTTGGGGATTTCCAAGACGCTATGCATACGGATGAACTTTACTTATATCACAGCAGATTATCCTTCGCAATCAATAGCAAGATGCTTCATCCAAAAGAAGTTATTGATGCTGTTATTGCCCATTGGAGACAATATCCAGATGACATATCGATTTCTCAAGTTGAAGGTTTTGTGAGACAAATTTTAGGATGGAGAGAATATATGAGAGGTCTGTATTGGAAAGAGATGCCAAGCTATGCCAAGAAAAATGAGTTAGAGAACAGAAACAAGCTCCCATATTTTTATTGGACAGGTAATACTAAAATGAACTGTTTACGCCACAGCATCCAACAGAGTCTAGACCATGCCTACGCACACCACATTCAACGTTTAATGATTACTGGAAATTATGCATTGCTCACACAAACTCATCCAGACCAGGTTGACGAATGGTATCTTGGTATTTACATAGATGCAATAGAGTGGGTGGAAATCACAAATACGCGAGGCATGAGTCAATTCGCAGATGGCGGTATTGTTGCCACTAAACCTTATGTGTCAAGCGGAAGCTACATTAACAAAATGAGCAACTATTGTAAAGGTTGTCATTATAAAGTCAATAAAAAAACCGGGGATGACAGCTGCCCATTTAACTCCTTGTATTGGAATTTTTTAGATGATAAGCGTGACCATTTTAAAGACAATCAACGAATGAGTATGATGTTAAATCTATTGAACAAAAAGAACAAAGAAGAGTTATTAGCTCAGAAAGAACGTGCTTATGACATCATCCAAAACCCACAAAACTATTAATTATGAAACAAGAATTAACAGAAAGAGAGATAGATAGAATTATTGAAATGGCATGGGAAGACCGAACAACTTTCGATGCTATTAAAATACAATTTGGGCTCAAAGAACAAGAGGTCATTGACTTAATGCGACGTGAGATGAAACTATCAAGCTTTAAATTATGGCGTGCTAGGGTTCAAGGACGAAACACTAAACACTCTAAAAAACGTGAGTTTGAAAAGGGGCGTTTTAAATGCTCGAGGCAAAAGCAAATAACACATAATAAAATTTCAAAACGTTAGTTTTTACCAATACTATTATACATATTTATACAAACAATAGCCCATATAGCAACCAAAACAAATACAACAATTGAAAACCAAAATACGATATCATTACCTTCCATTGTTTATATGTTTTATCTCTATCAGTCTAGGGGCTTTAAAAGCCTTATCTATTAATTTACAGTAAGTTACGAAAAATTAAGGTTGATTCTTAAAAACTTAGTAGTATTTTTCTAATCATAAAAAAACTCTTGAAAATTCAAGAGTTTTTCTTTGTAGTGGGAACAGGATTGATTCCATTTCTTTGAAATGGAATCGGCCTTGAAAGGAAGCTTGTGCAACAAGCCAAATTTTGAATCAAAATTTACTTTTTTGACATTTCAATTTTAAAAAAGTAAACTTTCTAAAATCTCATTTACAAAAAAAGCCAAATACGAAAGTATTTGGCTTTTTGTAGCGGGAACAGGACTCGAACCTGTGACCTTCGGGTTATGAGCCCGACGAGCTACCTACTGCTCTATCCCGCGATGTGGACGGCAAATATACAACCGTTTTTTCTTTGCTACAAGTTATTGAAGTCAAAATTATAACTCAGGTTGTTTTTCACTCAAATACTTCCAATATCTTGTCGGAACATGACGCTTATGGAGTTTCATATTCTTGCGCGACTTGATATTAGTACTATCAAAATAGTTCTTCCATAGACTTTGAAATTGGAATTCTTCAGAAGTAAAAACTTTCTCTAATCCCTTCTTCGAACCATCAAAAGCATCCGTTAACTCAAGATCAATGTACTGCACTACATTAAGATCATAATACATCCCATAGCCTCTTTTCTTATCATAAATCATCCATCTTTGGTCAGCATAACGACTTTTAAAATGTTTTAAGAGTAATGGAAGCACATTGAAATCTGGTTCAATATTAGCAAAGTAAATCCCATCCTTGGTTAATTGAAATCTTACAAAGGCTTCCATTCTATGTCTTTCTCTAAAAACCATTTTAGAGACTTGAGCAACTCTCAAAACGTCCTTATTACTATAATCCGTATGAATAAAACTCTCACTACAATATGCATAAACTATATACCGTAGTAATGCATTCTCAACGCCTTTAATTTCGCTCAAAAAACTAGCATATAATTTATGGGCTCCACTTTTAGTTACTTTAACCTGCAAAGCCTTCCAAACACGTTTTGCCTTTTTAGAATCAGTAATAATTGTTTCAGCCTCGATGAATATATTGGGTTGGTAGTGTTTGGGTTTAACTATTTCTACATCTTTTAATTGTTCTTCGAAGACTTGAAATACCGTGGTTAAAAAACCATCAAAAGTACCGTCATAAATTAAAATTTTCTTCATAGTAACTGTATTAATTGAATAAGCTTAATTGATTATTATAAACGCCCTTATACTTACTCATGGATTGTTTTAAAATAAAATTCTTAATCTGCTCCGCTGTTAAATCACGTCGCTCAAAATCCCTTGAATCACAAGTGATAAAATATTTTGCGCGATTATAAGCTATACCAATTGCTTTAAGATGTTCCCAATTTAATTTTCTGAAACGCCTAGCACCAATAATTTTATTAACTGATTTAAGCCCTACACCAGGAATTCTTGCCAACCATCTTTTGTCAGCTTTATTAACATCAATCGGAAATACATCAAGATTCCTCAATGCCCAGCTTAATTTTGGGTCGATATCTACATCTAGATTAGGATGATAATCATTCAATATTTCTCTTATATCAAATCCGTAAAAGCGCAATAACCAATCTGTTTGATATAACCTATTTTCTCTTAACATCGGCACTGCACTTCCAATCTGCGGCAATCTTGTGTCGTAACTAATTGGCACATAACCCGAATAATACACACGCTTTAGATTAAAACTCTTATAAAAATAATTTGATGCATACATTATATCCTTGTCACTTTCGCCAGTAGCGCCAATAATCATTTGCGTGCTTTGTCCCGCTGGTGCATATTTAGGAGTACTTTTTATTAGTCTTTTTTCCTCCTTGTACTGTATAATCTCATTTTTAACTTTAATCATTGGCTTGATAAAATCTTCTCGTTTTTTATCAGGAGCCAAAAGTTTTAACCCAGATTTAGTAGGTATCTCGATATTCACACTCAATCGGTCGGCATACAGACCTGCTTCTCTCATTAATTCGTCCGAAGCGCCAGGAATTGACTTTAAATGAATGTAACCATTAAAGCCCTCTTCTAATCTTAGCTTCTTAGCAACGGCCACCAAACGTTCCATCGTATAATCCGCACTCTTGAAAATCCCTGAACTTAGAAATAAACCTTCGATATAATTTCTGCGGTAAAAATTAATGGTTAAATCTACCACCTCTTCAATCTTAAAAGCTGCTCTTTTTATGTCGTTACTTTTTCTCGTAACACAATAGGCGCAGTCAAAAATGCAGTAATTCGTTAAAAGAATTTTCAACAGGGACACACATCGACCGTCTTCTGTATAAGAATGACAAATACCCATCCCTGATGAATCTCCTAATTGTTTATTAGGGTTTGAACGCTTACTTCCACTGGATGAGCATGATACATCGTACTTGGCTGCATCAGCTAAAATGTTAAGTTTTTCTTTAATACGCTCGAATGACATTGTTGGATTTTTTCCAAATATATGGAATATTTCCAATATATAATGTATTTACAAACATTAAAATTGGAAATATTCCAAATTTTAGTATATTTGAAGCATGACTAAGCAAGCAAGTTTTGAATCCCAACGTTTTAAGAAGTTAAGAGAATCACTTAATGAAACACAACAATCTTTTGCTGAAAAACTAGGTATTAAAGGGTCTACGGCTGATATTGAACGTGGCAAATCTAAGATTACTGGGAGCATTGTAGCTGAACTACTGAAGCAATACAAAATAAATCCGCTATGGTTATTTGGACAGAGTTTTCAGAAGTTTTTAGACACATCTCACAATGTTGCACCAAAAGTTGTTACTGTAGATGGCAATGATTCTGAAAATATGGTTTTGGTAAACATCAAAGCCGCTGCTGGTTATCCTCATAACATCGTTGATTTGGACTGGTATAAGCAATTACCAGCATTCGACCTTCCCTTGCCGGAATATAAAAACGCTTCGCATCGTGGTTTTCAAGTTGAAGGTGACAGTATGGTTCCTAGTCTTTATCCAAAAGAATGGGTTTTAGGTAAAGCTGTAAATTCGATAGATGACTTAAATAAAAATACTATTTGCGTGGTAGTGATGAAAGATAGTGTATTGGTTAAAAAAGTGCTTAAGTCTGAAGACCCTTCTAAGCTTATGCTAATCTCGATCAACACAGATTACCCACCCATACAGATAGAAATAAGCAACATACAGGAAATTTGGCAAGTTACTAGTAAACTTACTTTTAATATAGATGTGAACGCCTCTCAAACAAATGTCTTGAAACAATTACAAGATTCGATGGCACTTCTTAAAAAGGACATTGAAGGCTTAAAAACTTAACTACTGTTCAAGATTAAGAGCTTCAAAGGATTGAAGTTCTTCATTTATAAAAGTGGCGCTTATCTCAATAGGATTACAACACACCTCACAATCTTCAACATAGGTTTGGCTACTTACAGAAACATCCAATAGCATTGAGATTTCTTCCCAACAATAGGGACATTGAAAAAAATGTTCGTTCATCTAAATCTATTTATCATTCAGCAAATCATTCTCCCTCAGAGAATCATAAAGTGCTTCTTTTACAAACTTATAGCCTTTCCGTTTAATAAATACAAAGTTTACTAACCATGAAACAAAACTATTATTAATCAATCCTGCGGATAATTTACCTATTCGTTGCTTGATGAGTTTCTTGTATTTAATTTCAAAAGCAAAAAACGAAATTTTAGGTAATGGTGGCATTTTTATAATGGCATCTGCGCCATAAGTTTCATCATTCATTTGCCCATCCAAATTTCTAATGATTCTCATATCTGGTATAATAGGAAAGAATTTTTTTCCATTTGGATCTTTTGGTGGTTGTGCAAATTCAAAACGGTTTTTCGCCTCTTCTGTGGCTTTTTCACACAATCTATCTTCCATACGGTCTTCGCTTACTGCGAAATAATAGCGTAGAAAGATTTGACAATTTTTTCGTCCTAATTGAAAATCATGTTCTCTAAACGATTTATCTAAAAATCCAGCAAATCCACTAATAGGGGCTGATGCTAAATCATTTTTTGCTCTCACCCATTCACCCTGGTTGTTTTCAACTTTTCTGACAGGTTCGATTAAAAACTTCGTGCGTCCCTTAAGTTCCAATGCATCGAGAATACCATCTTGATTAAACATTACTTGATTCCGCAACGCCTTGAACATCCCTCCAGCAATTTTTGCAATACTAGTTCCTGTTTTCTCTACATCATGATCCTTGTTAGGGAAAGGATCTACCATTATTACAGCGTATTTATCTTCATTAAAATGATCTGGATGCTTTTCTTTTAAAACTTTCAATGCTATCCCATAGGGCTCGTTATTTATAACGCCGCCATCTACGGAATTAAAACTATAGTTATCACCATCAGGAATAACAGGCGTAATGCCTTGCGTTTGCCCAAATAAGTATTTCGGATACCTTTTTATATATTCTTTTGAAATAGTAATTTCCCTAGATTTCAACCCAATAGGGAAAGCTGCCGTACTCAAAGTAGCATCCTTGAGATATTGCATATCTTCAGGCTTATTAAAGTCTAAAACATAGTATAAAGCATCTTCATCATCAGGAATTCCCGGAGTAAACTGGTCGTTTTTAAGTTTATATCTAAAAAAACCTCCATGATTTGTAATGACGGTTCCTGAGGAAGAACTTCTTGCATTAGTATCAAAATTGACCTTGAAATTCAACCCTCTTAAATTGGTTGTTGTCAAAATAATATCCAAACTTTTGGATGCGTAATTTGGCATAGGTCTCGGCTCATTAATATTAAGTGCCTTATCTGCAATAACCTCAATAGCCTCAGTATTTAAAAGCGATCTCACTTCGCCATATTGTTTTAAATCTTTGGTCCCTAAAAGTTTTTCCACAGTATCACTTTGGTCATCATCCGCCATCTCAACCCAACTCTTATAAAATATATTATTATCTCCTTTCGGGTTATCCTTATTGTAACTTGTGTGTCCCTTATCAGCTAGAGCCAATAAAGTTAGGGTTCCTGAAATTCCACCAGCAGAAGAACCACTTATTACATCAATTTCTACATCATGCATAGGAATAGACTTATCATATTCCGGATGGTCAATACCTAAATCTCTATTTTTTTGTTTGGCGCGTTCCCAAAGCTCAAGTGTTTCTAATAGATAATCTAAAACACCTGCTGTATAACCACCAGCTGACACTGCACCAGCCATGGTAATACATAATTTAAATTTTTTGTCTGAAGCCATATTCCCTTTATTTAAAGTAAGTTATTACTTAAATATGAAATATGGTAGAGGTGTTTTCCCCTTTTTGAAAATTAATTCTCCAGCTGCTCTTGAATAGACTCCCAATCTAACATGAGCCCTTCCAATTGCTTTTTTTTAGACTGGTAATTTTCAAAAAAGTCAGGTTTCGCAGCTGTTTCATCATAATTAACTGCTAATTCAACGTCCATTTCCTTGATTTCCTTTTCCAGTTGATTGATTTTCGATTCTACCTTACTCAAACGATTATTGAGTGATTTTAGACGTTTCTGATCTTGGTAAGAATCTTTATTGCTTTTCTTGGGAGTTTCCTTAACCACAGTTCTTTTTTCCGCTTCACGAAGGTTCTCAATATTTCTCTGATCTAAATAGTAATCAATATCACCGAGATACTCTTTAATCTTACTGTCCTTAAATTCGTAAACCTTATTGGTGATACCTTGCAAAAAATCACGATCATGAGACACTAAAATAAGTGTTCCTTCAAACCTATTCAAAGCCTCCTTCAACACGTTTTTTGATTTAATATCCAAGTGATTGGTTGGCTCATCCATCACCAAAACATTTAAAGGCTCTAATAATAACTTTGCCAAAGCTAACCGGTTGCGCTCTCCCCCAGACAATACACGTACATATTTTTCTACCTCATCACCTCGAAATAGAAAAGACCCAAGAATATTACGGACAAGAGGTCTTGTTTTTTCGTTAGCAGCATCAATCATTGTTTCTTCAACAGTCTTACTCCCATCCAAATAATCAGCTTGATTCTGAGCAAAGTACCCAACTTGGACATTGTGCCCTAAAGCTACTTTCCCTTCATGTTCTAATTCTCCTACAATAATCTTTGCTAACGTTGATTTACCTTGGCCATTCTGCCCTACAAAAGCAATCTTACTTTGACGCTCAACCATCAAATTTACATTCCGTAAAACTTGATTATCCCCATAACTTTTAGCCACATTTTCTGCCTCAACTACCACCTTACCCGGCATTACAGAAATAGGAAAATTTAAACTCATGACAGCATTATCATCTTCATCCACTTCTATCCTATCTATTTTATCAAGCTTTTTTATTAAAGACTGAGCCATTGTTGCTTTAGAGGCCTTGGCACGAAATTTTTCAATGAGCTTTTCTGTTTGCTCAATTTGTTTTTGCTGATTTTTTTGCGATGCTATTTGCTGCTCTCTTAATTCTTGTCGTTGTACCAAATACTTTGAATAGTATGTCTTATAGTCATAAATTCTACCTAGAGAAATTTCAATGGTTCTATTAGTCACATTATCCAAAAACATCTTATCGTGAGATACAATAACCACAGCACCAGTATATTGTTTTAAAAAAGATTCCAACCAAATAATAGATTCTATGTCCAAATGGTTAGTAGGCTCATCCAGGAGCAGGATATCATTATTTTGAAGAAGCAATTTTGCAAGTTCAATTCGCATACGCCAGCCACCTGAAAACGTATCTGTTAGATTATTAAAATCTTCTCTTTTAAAGCCTAATCCTTGCAGAATTTTTTCAGTATCTCCTTGATAGTTATAGCCACCTTCGATTTCGTATTGACTCTGACAATCATTCAAATCAATCATCAACTGATTATAAGATTCACTTTCGTAATCTGTTCTTTCTGCTAATTGTGTATTTATCTTTTCTAGCTGCGACTCTAATTTTTTAATTTCTGTAAATGCTTGATAGGATTCTTCTAGCACGGTTCGGCCATGGACAAAATCAATATCTTGCTTTAGGAAGCCTATCTTCAATTCTTTATCAGCAGCAATCTGCCCAGAATCCGATTCTTGCTCTCCAGAGATTATTTTTAATAAGGTAGATTTACCAGCGCCATTCTTTCCAATAAGTCCAACACGATCTCCATTACCTAATCGGAAGCCGATATTCTCAAATAGTGGCTCGCCTTGAAACGATATAGATAAGTTATGAATATTCAACATAGATAAATGTGATGGTATTAGACAAGGTTATATTTAAGATTGTTCTAATTTTGCATTAGAATAGCGCACAAAAATACATTAAATATCATGTTCAAGAAAGGCTGGAAAATAAATAGTATTTTAAATGGTTCTTGCCCGAAGTGCCAACAGGAAAGCATGTATAAGAATTCTAATCCTTATCGAATTTCTGAAACCTTAAAAATGAACGATAAATGTTCTCATTGTAACACTCAATATAAGATAGAGCCGTCTTTTTTCTATGGAGCCATGTATGTAAGTTACCCGGTCGGTATAGCATTTGCAGCAGCAGCTTTTGTTATTACTTACTTAGTTATTGGAACTAGCCTGACCACAGCATTTATTACAATTGTAGCGACTATGGTTCTATTTTTACCAGTAATTTTAAGGTTGTCTCGAAATATTTGGATAAATCTATTTATGAGTTACGACAAAAATTTAACTAATCAATAGATTTTTGAATCTTTGGATATCGATTTCAGGATTTAAAATCTCACCATCTTCCAAATGATTAAATAATTGCTTTGCTAAATAAGGAGAAGCCATAACACCTCTGGTTCCCAAGCCATTTAAAATAGAAAGATTAGGATATTTAGGATGACTACCAACTAGTGGCCTTCTATCTTTTACAGTTGGCCTGATTGCTGCGAAATGGTCAATTACTTCAAAGTCACAAGTAATCATCTTTTCGAGCTTTGCTATAAGTTCTTGCTTTTTCTCTGTAGTAGGTTTTTTCGTTTTATCCTGATTATCATAAGTCGCTCCAACAAGATATTTACCATCTTCTAATGGAATGATAAACACAGAGCCCTTGAGTATAGTTTCCAACTTAAGTTTAGATGATTTCACAACTATGTATTCACCTTTACTTCCAACTAATGGCAAATAGTTGAAATATGGGTTTTGCTTTAATCCGAAGCCATCTGAAAATATGATATGGCTGGCTTCTACATCTAAGTATTGAATGCTATCTTCAGTAATTTCCAATGCTTCATAAATAAAAGTATCACTATTTAAGTCGCCTTCATTTTTCAATTTCCCTAAATAAGATTCAATTAGAATATTCGTATCGATTCTTCCAGTCTTTAAAACCATCCCCATTCCAAACCCTGAATTGACATTTTCATTTTTGTTTTTAATAATTCCTGGAAACAAAAATTCTGAAAGAATAGGCTTATCCGTAGCCGCGAACCAATTATTTTGCTCTTCAACTGAATTAAAGATTCTTCTTATCGGTGTATCATGTATAAATTGAATATCAAGATATGCTTCAAGCTCTTTATAGTAAGGCAAAGCCGTTTCAATAAGCTCTTTGGCTTTCCAAGCCGCTGTAAAGCGTTTCAGGACTATAGGATTATATAACCCACCTGCCACTTTTGATGATTGCTGTGACCCATCATCGAAGACTAAGAATGACTTATTACGTTTACGAAGTTCTTCACAAAAGGCAATGCCTGCCAATCCGCAACCGACTATGATGTAGTCTACTTTCATTTAGGCAAATATAGAAAACCCACCCTTTAATCCCCTCCTGAGAGGGGAAAACAAATATTCCGCTGTAAAAGCGGGATTAGTTCAACTATCTATTTTGAATGCGTTGCTATGCAACTTTGCAGAATAGAGTTTCACTAAAAAAAACGCCCACTTAAAAGTGGGCGTTCGTATCATAAACATATAGAAGTTTTATCCCAGCTACAGCAGGATTAGTTCGACTAACTATTAAGTCTCACTAATAACTCCACATATCTTGTTCGAAATCTCGGATTCTTTCCTTAACGCGATCAGACTCTAAAAGTTGCATCAATGAGTTTTCACTGATATACTCTTTTATCTGTCTATCTCCATAAACGTTTTCTTCGCGATAGATAAGTCCATTAAATCGTCTTGAATTTAACAAGTGATCGAACGACGATGGCATAGAACTATTGTTATTATTGAAGGCTTTGGCCTCATGCAAGACTTTTCTTGCATCGGGAAACCATACCCAAAATAGCTCAACCATATCTGGTTCATCAGAATCGATGAAGTTAACATCTGGTGCTACAGGTGCCAAACCAAGAAGTCTATATTTCAATTCTCCTTGTCTTTTGTCAAAATACCATAATCCTTTAATATGGTATTCTGTAATATCTGCAGCTGTGATGTCACGTCTATTAATATACTCTTCAGATAATTGCTCACCAGCATTTAATTGCTCGATACCTAATTCTGTAGTGTCCACTAAACTCATTGCAGCTCCAATATCCTGAAGTGTACGTTTCGTCTTGAAATAAGAATCATCATAAATGTTTTCTATTTCACCTTTTTGAATGTTTGTCATAAGAACATCAAACAACGAACGTCTGTTGCTACCAATATTATTGGTGTCTATCGGATAATATAGAGAGAAATTCACTCTTTCGTCAAGATCGACAACTTCCCACGTCATTTTAGACCAAAGGATATCTCTATCGTCAACGTAACCATATTCTAACGGTTTATCGTTGTCTAACTTTTTATGATTTTCTGACTTTACACCAATTTCATCTGGCTTCTTTGCATTCAGAATATTTGCTTGTGCAAAAGCTCCTGCTGCTATAAAAAGACCTAGAACGGTTAATAAAAAACTTTTAAGTTTCATAAGTAGTATTTAATAATTTTAATTTGTAAGCTCAATAATTACTGGCGATACTTTCTTAAGCCTGTATGAGCTGTTGTTTCTAATTTTCGCTTGTATATCGAAAATCTGAACAGAAGCACCACGCTTAGCTTTTGTAAGAGCAGCCTTAGCTCTACTATTTAACTTAGATCCACTAACATTTATTGTTGGTTGACCTGGTACTTTAAATTTAAATCCTGATACACTTAACGGTAAATCAAAATCAAAATCATCTAGTTTAGCACCAATTGTAGAAATAGAAAGACTATTACGTTGCATTTTAATTGCACCATCTTCACCTCTTACCGTGCCAGTTGGCTTCGGTATATCCTTAATTCTAAAAGTTTGGCTATCGCTCACTGGCTTTCCATCAGGCAACTTACCAGACACTCTAATAGTTACTTCACGTCCAGTACCTGGATTCATGTTATATTTTCCAACACCTCCTGCTTTAGATAATCCTGGAGCAGATGCTTGAACTTTATTATCTGGAATACCTGCAAATGAAATTGTCATAGGGTTAGTTACACCTCTATATACTACATTCATCTTATCTGCAGAAATAGTCGCAGCATTTGGTTTCGGAATTACAGCATAAGAACTTTCAACTGGGATACTAATAATAGAATCTCCTTCTTTAAACTGGAATTCACCTTTGATTTTTTGCTCTCCGATTCGTCCAGCTGGGAATTTCAACATTGTTTGTCCAGCTTGCATAGCATCAGCAGATAATTCCTTACCATTGATGATTACCTTGTCAGCTCTTAACGTTTTGTCATTTTTACCTAAGATGATTCTTCCTGAGAATTGTTCTCCTTGGAAAAATGCTGTCTTGTCTGGAACAACAATCGCATCAAAATTTGTTAAAGAAGCTTCAACTTTAAGCTTTCCTGCTAACATAGAAGATAGCATTTCTGATTCAGTCGTCTTTATATCGGCTTGTAATGCAGTCATTTTAGTTAGAGATGCTACTAAAGGAAACCCTTTGTAGTTATAATCTAACCAATCGATAACATTACCATCACGATTTGTTACTGGGTCAGTTGCGAATTTCTTCTGAACATCTGCAACTATATCTTGTAAATCAGGGTTATCTTTAAGTACTTCAGCAACACCTTCTCTAAAATTTTTCATTTGGTTTAAAAACTCTTCACCTTCCGGTTTTAGTTTATCACCAATAAAAAAGTATTGATCCAAGAAATCTGTCTTATCCATGATTTCATAATCTGTAGGGTCATCAACTTTAGCTGTCATTTTTGTTTTGACATCAGTTAAGTATGAATTTAAGTTGTTTGCTAAAACGCTAATCTGATCAGCCTGGGCTTTTAAAGGCTGGTACTTAGCTGGTTGTTCTTCAACCTTTTCAGCTAAACCTGTCATGAAATCTGTATTTCTCTGTGTTGCCGCTTCGTTAGATTCTGTGAACTTCTCGTTCATCAGACCGAATGCAGACAGCACTTCTTTTGACATATTCAGCGCCAACATTGCGATGAATACCAAATACATCAAGTTAATCATTTTCTGCCTTGCAGATAATTTTCCTCCTGCCATTATAATTAATGTTTATGGGTTAGTAAAACGTCTATAAACGCTA
>CALDUJ010000122.1 GCA_937923735.1 uncultured Flavobacteriaceae bacterium
GTAGGGACAATAAAGAAGGGGTTGCTCTTTCCATGACTCAGTGGTATCCTAAATTAGCAGAATATGATTTTGAAGGTTGGCACGCTGACCCATATATAGCTAGGGAGTTTCATGGTGTTTGGGGCGATTTTGATGTGACGCTGCATATTGATAAAAATTATGTTGTAGGTGGTACTGGATATCTTCAAGGAGATGAAAAAATTAAAGGTAGTAAAAAGACATTGCGATATTTAGCGCCTAAAGTTCATGACTTTACTTGGGCTGCAGACCCAGACTACATTCACGACACTATGCAGGTGCCAAATGGGCCTATGCTTCATTTTTACTACAAGAACACGCTGAATACTGAGCAAAAAGAAAATTGGAAAAATTTACAACCTAAAACCGTTGAGTTGATGCAGTATTTTTCTGAAAACATTGGCAAATATCCTTATAAACAATATTCGGTTATTCAGGGTGGTGATGGCGGTATGGAATATGCCATGTGTACACTTATTACCGGTGAAAGAAAGTTTGGAAGCCTTGTAGGCGTAACGTCTCATGAGTTGGCTCACACGTGGTTTCAGTTTTTGCTTGCCACTAATGAAGCAAAACACGAATGGATGGATGAAGGGTTTACCAGTTATATCAGCGCACACGCAATGGACAAAGTGATGGGGCAAAATAAAGCGAATCCAGCTGATGGTTCTTATAGAAGTTATCTTGGTTTAGCGAAATCTGGTAAAGAACAACCACAAACCACACATGCAGATAGATATGTTTATAACGCGGCCTATGGCGCTTCTGCATATAGCAAGGGAGCCGTTTTCTTAGCGCAATTAGGGTATGTTATCGGTGAAGACAACCTAAAGAAGACTATTAAAAAATATTTTAAGGATTTTGCTTTTAAGCACCCAACACCTAACGACATAATAAGATCTGCGGAAAAGGTCTCTGGTTTAGAACTGGATTGGTACCTAACCGATTGGACACAAACAACCAATACTATTGATTACGCTGTTAAATCTGTAGATGAAAATAATGGCATTTCTTCAATAACTCTCGAAAGAATTGGTTTAATGCCAATGCCTATAGATTTGGAGGTAGAATATGCCGACGGCACAATAGAGGCTTATTATATTCCGCTACAAATCATGCGTGGTGAAAAGCCAAGTAGTAAGCCTAGAAAAGTTTTGAATGATTGGGCTTGGGCATATCCTACGTACACATTCAGCATCAACAAACCTAAAAGTGCTATTAAGTCTGTAGTTATCGACCCAAAAGGCATGATGGCAGATATCAATAGCGATAACAATAAAATGTAATACACATTTAATAAGTTACCAATAGCCGTCTCGTCCAAAACGAGGCGGTTTTTATTTTCATTTCCATTACATTTGAATTCTATGTCGCAATCATTTGGTAAAAAGGAAAAGCTAAAAAGCGAAAAGCTCATCGGACAATTGTTTGATGAAGGCTCTTCTGTTGGGCAATTTCCTTTGAGGTTGTTTTACATAAAGTCTGATTTTCCTGAAGACATAAAATTTAAAGTTGCTGTATCTGTAAGTAAAAAAAACATCAAAAAGGCCGTCGAAAGAAATCGTATAAAACGCTTATTGCGTGAAGCTTACAGGTTAAATAAATCACATTTTTTTAACAATACCAGTAATCAATATGCGTTAATGATTTTGTATCTTGGTAAAGATGTTCCGGATTTTAATCTGATAAACACTAAACTAAAACTACTTTTTGGCAAGTTTTCTGCTATTGTTGCCAATGAAAAAGAATAAAAAATGAAAAAATTATTAAAAAAACGAGTAATCGTTTCGGCTCTTGCAATTACCATTTTATTTACAGGAACAGCTTTCAAGAGTGATTTCTTCGAAATTGCTAAACAGATAGAAATATTTACCACCCTATTCAAAGAGCTAAACATGAATTACGTGGATGACACTAATCCAGCAGACCTCATGGATACAGCCATAAAAAGTATGCTTGATGACCTGGACCCCTATACAAAATATATGAACGAGCAAGATGTGGAAGCTGCTCGCATAAACAATACTGGGGACTATACTGGAATTGGAGCTCGTGTAAGAACACTAAAAAACAAATTGGTTATAGTCGAGCCCTACAAAGGCTATCCTGCAGACAAGGCAGGGATGAAGGCTGGGGATGAAATTATTAAGGTTAATAATATTGTTGTTTCAGATTTTAAAGAAAACGCTGGTGATTTACTAAAAGGGTCCCCAGGGAGTAAGGCGGAAGTTACTTATTTGCGTCAAGGGCAAACAAAGACTGCAACCATCGAGCGGCAAGAGGTTGAGGTAGATGCTGTTCCGCTTTTTTCTATGATAGATGATAAGACAGGTTATATTGCCTTAACTAAATTTAATCGCAAAGCTTCAGAACAAACTATCGAAGCATTAAGAGAACTAAAAGGTGATGGTGCAGAAAAAATTGTTTTAGATCTTAGAGGAAATCCAGGAGGTTTGTTGAGTGAAGCTGTAAATGTCACCAACATTTTTGTACCTAAAGGACAATTAGTAGTAACGACAAAATCTAAAGTAAAAAAATTCAACAAAACCTATTACACCAAGAGAGATCCTGTAGACGAAAAAATACCGCTGGTGGTTTTGATAGATGGCGGAAGTGCTTCGGCTAGCGAAATTGTTTCCGGTTCACTTCAAGATTTAGATAGAGCCGTTATAGTTGGTTCTAGAAGTTTTGGGAAAGGCTTGGTTCAAAGACCAAAAAGACTTACATATGGCACTCAGTTAAAGGTGACCATTTCAAGGTACTATACACCATCTGGAAGATGTATACAGGCCTTAGATTACTGGAACAGGGATAAGGACGGTAAAGCTGTTAGAACTCAGAAAAATGAATATAATGAGTTTAAAACCAAAAACGGTAGACCTGTTTATGATGGTGGAGGCGTAAAACCTGATGTAGAAATCGACCTTTCTAAACCAACAGCTATTACCAAAGCCATAAGAAAGACCGACTTAATTTTCGATTTTGCCACTAAATATTACTACGACAATAAGGTTGAAAGCCTTGGGTCTTTTAAATTTAAGGACTCAGATTTTAACGCCTTTAAATCCTATTTAAGGGCAAATGATTTTGCTTTTGAAACCAATACTGAAAAAGCTTTAGACAAAGTAATCAGCATTGCCTCCGAAGAGGAATTAGATAAATACATTTCATCCGACTATAGTAAGTTAAAAGAAAGTTTAGGTGCTTTAAAAAATAAAGCCTTAAATGATAATAAAGAGCAACTTATAACGCTGCTGGAAAGTGAAATTATTAAGCGTTATTTCTACAGAGAAGGGTTATATGAATATTATCTCACCAACAACCTAGAGATTAAGACGGCAACTGAAATTCTTGGAAATGCCGTTAAATATCAGAATTTCCTCGAATAATATAGCGTTTCAACGCTTTGTGGTAGTTTGGCATCATAGTTGAAATAAAAAATACGTTATATTTACAGCCCATCATTTCATATCCCAAATGAAACGAATTGTTATTTTATTTATATTGATGTCAAACCTAGTGCTTTCTCAAGAGGAGCATAAGCATGTTGTTTATTTTGACACGGATAAATATGTTGTTCCTTCCACTGAAAAAAACAGAATACTTTTGTTCATTCAGCAACTAGAGGGTATTGATATTGATAAGATAGAAATCTTTGGTTTTTGTGATGATCGCGGTACCGACAATTACAATCAAATACTCTCTCAACATAGGGCAGAGGCAATAAAATCTATTTTTTCTAATAATAATATCGAAGAATCCCTAATTACCAATGTGGATGGAAAGGGCGAAATACTTTTAAATATCGTCCATGAAGATGACCTTAATGAAATTAGGGGTTTAAACAGAAAGGTTGAAGTAATTGTTAAGTCTGTTGCTACAATTGAAGAACCTGTGGAAATTGTTGAGGTAAAACCTGTGAAAAAAGACGACAGACTCATTAAGGATGGGGTTAAGGTTGGTGATAAGATTTTATTGGAAAATCTTCTTTTTAAAACCAACTATAGCTATTTGGAGTCCAAATCGAAAAAGGTTATAGAAAAAATTGCTAAGGAGCTTGTTGAAAGAGATGATGTATATTTTATAATACAAGGGCATGTTTGCTGTACAGAAAACAGTCGTGACGCTATTGACAGAAAAACACGAAAGCGCAACCTCTCTGTTGCTAGAGCAAAACATGTTTATGATTATCTCGCTAGAAAAGGGGTGTCGAAAAGTAGAATGAAATATGTTGGTTTGCGTAGAAAATTTCCGCTAGGTAAAGGTGACAAGTTTGATCGTAGAGTCGAAATTCTTGTAACTCATATTGCTGAGAAAAACTAGAGCTATTCCTTTATCATTGCAACATGAGGAATATCATCTTCTAAATACTCCTCTCCTATTTCTTTAAAATTTAATTTATTGTAAAATCGCTTCAAATATATTTGCGCGGATATTTTTATAATTGTTTTATTGTAATGCTCTTTAATTGCTTGAATAGAAGCTTCCATAATATTATAACCATATTTGTATTGTCGCTCTTTTTCGCTGACAATAACTCTTCCTATACTTGCATATTCAAAATAATCTCCCGGCTTAAAACATCTTGTATAGGCAACAATCTTATTGTTTTTATAACCAATAATATGTAGCGCTTTCTGATCTTTTCCATCAATATCTTGGTATACACAATTTTGCTCAACAACAAAAACTTCAGATCTAAGTTGAAGCAAGTCATATAACTCATTGGTTGTTAACTCATCAAAAGTTTTTGCTTTTATCTCTATCATCTTAATCCTGTACTATCACCTCTTTGCTATCACACTTCCCAAATTCTGGTTGAATGTTCACGTGATTGATATGAAACTTGTTATATAAGAGTTCCTCAATATTATGTAAAATAACATCAAATTCTGATAGGTTTAAGTCTCTATGAAAATCGATATGTGCTTCTAAATGTATTTCTTCTTCATTAAGTTGCCATACATGAACATGGTGGGTGTTTTTTATTTCTTCTATTGTATTTAATTTGTTTACTATATCTTTTACTTGAATATCTTCTGGTGTAAACAACATCAATACTTTAAATGATTCTTTTAAAAGGTCAAAACCAACCCATACTAAATACAAAGCAATTACTAAAGTCAACAAAGTGTCTACCCAAAACACTTCGTAAAACTTCATTAATAAACCCCCAATTAATACTGCAACAGAGGCTAACATGTCCGTTAACAAGTGCAGATATGCAGAGCGCATATTCATGTTGGTGTTCGCATCTTTTTTAAGTAACAATACGCTAAAGCCATTTGCCGCTATTCCTAAAAGCGATAACCAAATAACCAAATTAGATGCTATAGGTTCTGGGTTTTGAAATCTCTTAACTGCTTCAATTATCAATAAAACAGCTACTATAATCAAGGTAGACGCATTTATAAACGCTGCTAAAATTTCAGCTCTTTTATAACCAAATGTTTTATCTATCGAGGCTTTCTTTTTTGCTAATAAATTAGCAATGTAACTAACTATTAAAGATAGTACATCACTAAAATTATGGAGTGCATCGCTTAATAGAGCTAAACTTCCTGACACTAATCCCCCTACAACTTGAGCAACTGTTATTAAGAGGTTGAGAATAATTGATATTAAAAGGTTTTTTCCTTTTAATTCGGGGTGTGAGTGTGAATGATTATGAGAATGATTGTGACTCATTTAACATGATATAGCAATCTTGTCAACGCGGTTTTGATGTCTGCCTCCTTCAAATTCTGTTTCCAAAAAAGTATCCACCATTTTTATAGCTTGAGGAATAGCTGTATATCTTGCAGGAATACAAATAATATTTGCATCATTGTGTTGTCTTGTAAGTTCTGTTATTTCTTTCATCCAACAAATACCAGCACGAACATTTTGGTACTTGTTAGCCGTCATTGCGACACCATTAGCACTACCACATATTAAAATACCAAAATCTGCTCTTTTAGTATCAACATCTTGGGCAACTGGATGTACAAAGTCTGGATAGTCTACGCTATCCAGTGTATCAGTTCCATGGTTGGTTACGGTAATTCCTTTACCTTCGAGGTGTTTCACAATAGCTACTTTATAATCTGGTCCTGCGTGGTCGTTACCTATGGAAATTTTCATAAATCTTTATATTCAATACAATATTGTAAAGGTACAAAATTGTATTTCCTGTCAATAGATTTATTGAATACATGTTAATAAGTGTTGATAACAATTCAGAAGTAAAACGTTATGTATTCAAATAAATTTATAATCAAAAATTGTAGTCTATTATCCTAAAAATTTTATCTCTTTTTTCTCAATTGTTTTCAACTTAAAATTGACTTATATAAACATAAATTAAATAAAAACTTATTAAATATTTACTGTGAAAATAGGTTATAAACATCTGTTAATAGTAAGTACTAAAACTTTATATACTAATGATTTATATAATTAATAAAGTGTTAATAGAAAAGGGAAAGTAAAATATACGATAAGATATAGATAAAGTTATACCATTATTAACAGACAATCATAATCATCATTTTATTTTAAATTTTAAAAAGAAAAATAATGATTATATATATAAATGTTAATAAAGCTTAAATCAAAAAAATATGGATGGAAATTTAATAGGTAATAAAAGATAAAGCAGGTATTAGGTTTTATAGAAAACCACAATTTTTCTTTTTACCTGTTTTTAAGTCATAACAAATCATATCCGATATACGACCAGAAGCATTTTGGATATATTCTCGTATAAGCTTTCCCTTTCTGTAATCTTTACAAGGACCATCTACTACGCCATTTTTATAGTAACGCTCGTTATCTATAACACCATTTTCATAGTATTTGCAATTACCGAAAATGAGATTTTCTTTATATGATATTTCTCGAATAGGCGTTCCTTTTATGTCATACTGTTTAGAAATTCCGTTAAGCTTACCCTCTATATAATCATTTTCTGCCTGTATATTTCCGTTTTTGTAATACGATATAACCTTACCTTCAAGAAGGCCATTGACATAAGACATGCTTATAAATACTTTACCGCTGCTGTAATGTTTTTTCCAATCGCCGGTGCGATTACCATCCTTATCTACGACACCAACAGAATAGGTGCCATCATCATTCGGTTCTCTGACAGATTGTTGACCCATACATAAGTTGTAGGAGATAAAAAGTAATAAAAGAAGATATCTTCTCATTTAGTAGCTATAATCAATACAGGGCATAAAACATGCCAAATTATTAGGTAATAATAAAACAATGTTTTTACAAATAACCTTAACTTTTTAATAATTAAGGGGTTATAAACGTTGAAACGCTAAAATTTTAGTTGTATGCAATAGTATTTAGTGCAAAGTACATAAGATTCGATGAAATGTCAAGGCTTTTCAACGCTATATTAGCCTTGTTGTATAGCTTATGTATAGTTTTATGGTTAGTTTTCATTCAATTTAACATTAACTAAACATCATTTAATAATTTAAACGTAGTTTTGTACAAACTTAATACCCTCTCTTCAACTTATATTGAGTTTAAAATTTAGAATTCCTAATACTTTTTTAGGAAAAGAATATGATTACACGATAAATGACAAGAAAGAAAAAAAGGAAATCGAATAATAAGATTTCCAACCTTACAAATACCATTCTGAGTATTTTAAAAAAAGACAGAAACAAAACATTTAACTACAAGCAAATTGCTGCAATTTTAGATCTTAACGATGCAAGTAGCAGAAATCAAATAATCAAGAAACTACAGCAGCTTAAAGCAAAAAAGGAAATTGAAGAAGTTGAGCGAGGCAAGTTCAAGGCAATAGTTTCTGCAGAATACCATACAGGTATTGTGGACATGGCTCAAAGAGGGTCAGGATATGTTGTATGTGATGATTTTGACGAAGATATTTACATAGCATCAAATAACATGAATAAGGCACTTCATGGAGATGAGGTGGAATTATATGTGTACAAACGACGAAAACGAGGGAAGCTCGAAGGAGAAATCACGCAGATAATAAAGCGTGCAAAGAGCGAGTATGTAGGAGCGATTCAAATTCATAAAAACTATGCTTTTGTAATACCAGACAGTAATAAAATGTCTACCGATATTTTTATTCCAATTAACAAAATAAAAAAAGCAGAAGAAGGAGATAAAGTATTAGTGTCTCTAGAAGATTGGCCAGAAAAATCAGATTCACCTAATGGACGCGTATTACAAGTTTTAGGAAAACCAGGAGAGCATAATACAGAAATACATTCGATTTTAGCAGAGTACGGATTACCGTATGAATTCCCGAAAGAAATAGAAGATTACGCAAACAATATTGACACATCGATAAACGAAGCTGAAATAGCTAAAAGAAGAGATATGCGTAAAGATTTAACCTTTACGATAGATCCAAAGGATGCAAAAGACTTTGATGACGCCTTATCTTTTAAAGAACTCGATAAAGGTCTTTACGAAATAGGTATACACATAGCAGATGTCTCACATTATGTACAACCAGGAACAGTTTTAGATGACGAAGCTTACGAGCGAGCAACATCGGTTTATTTAGTAGATCGTGTTGTGCCGATGCTTCCTGAAATACTATCCAATAATGCCTGTTCTTTAAGACCACATAAAGAAAAGTTCACATTTTCTGCAGTATTTCATCTTGATGATAAAGCAGAAATTAAGAATGAATGGTTTGGTAGAACTGTAACATATTCAGATGCAAGATTTGCATATGAAGAAGCTCAAGCTATTATAGAAAGTAAAACAAATACAATTCCTGCAGAAGTGTCCTTAATAGGAAAAGAATACAAAACAGACCAGGCAATTGCTGATGCTACCCTAAAAATGGATGAGCTTGCCAAAATAATGCGAAGAAAACGCATGAGCTCTGGAGCAATTTCATTTGACAAAGTAGAGGTAAAATTCAATTTAGACGAAGAAGCAAATCCGGTGGGTGTATTCTTTAAGACATCAAAAGACGCTAATAAGTTAATTGAAGAATTTATGTTGCTCGCCAACAGAAAAGTTTCAGAATTTATTGGAAAACAACGACCAGAAAAAACTTATGTATACCGTGTACATGACGAACCAAACGAAAGTAAGTTGGCGACATTACAAGGAGTGGTCTCCAGGTTTGGACACAAACTTAACTTTAAAGACAAGAAGAGTATATCCTCATCGTTAAATAAATTACTAAAGGATGTTAATGGCAAAAAAGAGCAAAACTTAGTTGATACGTTAACCATAAGGACGATGAGCAAGGCAGAATATACGACTAAAAATATTGGCCATTATGGTCTGGCATTCGATTATTACAGTCATTTTACATCGCCTATAAGACGTTATCCAGATGTTATGGCGCATAGGTTATTGCAACGCTATTTGGATGGAGAAAAGTCAGCCAATGCTGATGTTTACGAAGACAAATGTAAACACTCCAGCAACATGGAATATTTAGCAACAAAAGCAGAAAGAGATTCCATTAAATATATGCAGATTAGGTTCATGCAAGATCATCAAGATGAAGAATTCCTAGGAGTGATTTCTGGTGTGACCGATTGGGGGATTTACGTCGAAATCATTTCTAATAAATGTGAAGGTATGGTTAGTGTACGAGACATGAAAGATGATCGCTATAATTTTGACGAAAGCCAATATGCTATGGTTGGTGAGAATACAAAAACAATGTATCAATTAGGAGATGAAGTTGTGGTAAAAGTCAAGGCTGCAGATTTGGTTAAAAAACACCTAGATTTCTACATGGTAGGAAAGCCAACTGAGTAATCAAGATGTAACAATTTTTGATTACCAGATACAGATAAAAGAAAACAAGAATATGATATTAACGACCACTAATTCAATCGAAGGCTTTAAAATAGTTGAATATAAAGGTATTGTCACAGGAACATCATCAGAAATTAAATCTAAGTTTTCTTTCAAAACAGAAAAGAATCTTAAATTGATTAACGATGTAATGAACGAAGCCAAAGAATCAGCATTTCAAGACTTACAAACTAACGCAAGTAAACTAAATGCTAATGCCGTAGTTGGTATTAATGTTGATATTGAAACTTTTAGCGGTTCTTATTTTTTCGTATCTGTCACAGGTACCGCGGTAAAAGTTGCTTAATTTTCAGGAAACTGTAACAACTGCAAATTTTACCCATCTTTAATACACTATCAATCGAATAGATAGCGTTTTAAGAATAATTAAATCCATTTAAGATGAAAAGATTTACATACATTTTTGCATTGCTAATTGCGACAACAATTTTCGCTCAAAATCCAAAAGATAAGTCAGTAGGAGATTTTAATGAAGTTAAAGTTTATGACTTAATAGAGGTTAATTTGATTAAATCTGATGAAAACAAAGTTGTTATTACAGGAGATGATGTTGAAGATGTTGAGGTTTTCAATAAAGACGGAAAACTGAAAATAAGAATGGCTTTTGATAAGACTTTTAATGGGCAAAGAACTTTTGTTGCAGTTCACTACACAGATTTAGAAATTATTGATGGTAACGAAGGCGCAAGAATTACTGCAAACGAAATGATTGAGCAAGACGAAATTACTTTAAAGACGCAAGAAGGCGCAAAGATAAAAGCCGGCCTCAATGTTAAGAAAGTAAACATCAGAGCAGTAACAGGGGGTATTGTTGAAACGCACGGAAAAGCAAATAGTCAAGACATTACAATAAATACAGGTGGTATTTATGAAGGTAGAGACTTTGAAACAAAAAACACAAAGGTTAATATTCGAGCCGCTGGGGAAGCAGATGTTAATGCTTCTGATTTAGTAGATGCTAAAATGATTGCAGGTGGAGACCTTGTTATCTATGGAGATCCAAAATCGGTAAAAGAGAACAGAATGTTCGGGGGAAGAATAAAACGTATGAACTAACATTTATCAAGCATATTTCATAGATTTGTTGCAAACCCTTACAAAACTATGATTGAAGATATTCAGGCAGCAATTCCATTAGGCTTTTTCTTAAGCTTTATGATTGGGCCTGTTTTTTTTGTCTTACTCGAAACAAGTGCTACAAAAGGATTTCGAGCAGCCTTAGCCTTTGACTTAGGTGTTATAATTGCAGACATCTTCTTTATTGCGCTAGCTTATTTTAGTAGTTTTCAACTATTAGAAAACTTAAGTAACCAACCAGGTCTATATGTCTTTGGAGGTATGATTCTTACGGTGTACGGTGTTGTTTTGATGCTAAAAAAACAAAAAACAAATAGAGAGAGTCCCGACGAAATCATTGTAGTGAAGAACAACTATTTAGCGTTGTTTATAAAGGGGTTCTTGCTCAATTTTATTAATGTTGGGGTATTGGTTTTTTGGCTGGCCATTGTCATAGGATTTGGTTCAACTCTTAATAACGACCCCAATCGTGTGCTTGTGTTTTTTGGAGCCTTAATTGGCTCTTACTTTACGACAGACATTTTAAAGATATTGCTTGCCAAACAATTGAAAAGGAAGCTCACTCCAGCAAGAATTGCCAAAGTGAAGAAGTTATTAGGCTTTATTCTCATAATTTGTGGATTAGTGTTAATTGTAAAGGGCTTTTTGCCAAAAGACAAGCTTAACCCGCAGGATTTTATAGAGAATAACATGTAATAAAAAAACCTTTAGCTTAACTAAAGGTTTTTCAGAGGCGTCTAGCACCCCGAAACATCAGGAGCACGACCGTAAAGGGTTTTGCGTTATATTTAATTAACTTTTCCTAAAAATTAAAAAAGCAGCTCTAAAAAGAACTGCTTTAAAGAGGCGTCTAGCGGATTCGAACCGCTGTAAAAGGTTTTGCAGACCTCTGCCTAGCCACTCGGCCAAGACGCCACAAATTCCTGCGGAAGCAGGAATCTTTATATGTAATTCCTATACAAAATAGGATTGCAAATGTATAAAATTTCTAGGGTTTCAAAAGCAGAAAGCCTACTTTTTACGCTTATCTGTCATTTGAATAGTCACCATCTCAACATCTCCGCCAATAGGAGGGTTTAACTTCGATATCCAAACCGTAGCTTTAGTCGATAAATTATCCTCATTAAAAATGCGATTCAAAATGCGTCTAGCAACTGTTTCTAATAAATGACTAGAGATTGCCATTTCCTCTTTCACAATTTTATTCAGTAAAACGTAATCCACAGTATCACTTAACTGATCACTTTTGGAGGATTTAGATAAATTGGCTTTTACCTCTACATCAACACGATAATCGCTACCTATTTTGGTTTCTTCCTTAAGACAACCATGATAAGCGAATATGCGGATATTCTTTACTTTAATTATTCCCATAAAGCAAAGTTAAGCCAATAAACTTAATTTGTAAACAAATCGAATATGTTGCTAATAGCGCTGGTTTTGGTTTTATAAAACTCAGTGTAAGAGCACCTTGCACAAGTAACAGAGGTGAATTTTTTGTTTTGCACATCAAAGATTTTGGATAAGGTACCTCCGGTGGCTCTCATTTCTGCCACATCGTAAGTGTTGTTATGACATTTCGGACATTCGTAGTTTCTGTGTTGCATAGTGTTTGGTTTTAATATATAAGTCTAAAAATTCGAATTTCTGTTACATCATAATATGCTTATTATGCGCTGATAGTTTCTTCTAAATTCGCTAATTTTGCCCGAAATCTAAGCGATTAAAAAACATGTCTGAAGAATCTAAATCATTGAATTTCATAGAGCACATTGTTGAAGAAGACTTGGCTAATGGCATGTCTCAAAACGACCTTTGTTTTCGTTTTCCACCTGAGCCAAATGGTTATTTGCATATTGGACACACCAAGGCTATTGGTATTAGTTTTGGTTTAGGCGAAAAGTATAACGCTCCAGTAAATCTTAGATTTGATGACACAAATCCAGCAAAAGAAGAGCAAGAATATGTCGATGCTATCAAGCGAGATATATCATGGTTGGGCTACAAATGGGCTCAGGAATGTTATTCTTCAGATTATTTCCAACAATTACATGACTGGGCTATTCTACTTATAAAAGATGGAAAAGCCTATATTGATTCTCAGTCTTCTGAAGAAATGGCAGAACAAAAAGGCACACCTACGCAAGTTGGAACCAATAGTCCTTTTCGAAATCGTTCTGTTGAAGAGAATCTTCTACTCTTTCAAGAAATGAAAGATGGAAAACACGCAGAAGGCACTCACGTATTGCGTGCTAAAATAGACATGGAAGACCCTAATATGCTAATGCGAGACCCAATTATGTATCGTATTTTGCATCAAGCACACCATCGCACGGGTGATCATTGGTGCATATACCCAATGTATGATTGGACCCATGGCGAGAGTGATTATATCGAACAGATATCACACTCACTTTGTTCGCTCGAATTTAAACCACACAGAAAGCTTTACGATTGGTTTAAAGAGCAAGTCTACCCATACAGCAGAAAAGAACTTCCAATGCTTCCAAAACAACGAGAATTCGCTCGCTTAAACCTAAGCTATACCATTATGAGTAAGCGAAAGCTTTTGAAATTGGTTGAAGATGGTATTGTAACAGGTTGGGACGACCCCAGAATGCCGACCATATCTGGATACAGGAGAAGAGGCTATACACCAAACTCTATAAAAAACTTTATTGAGCGTGTCGGCGTGGCTAAGCGAGATAATGTTATCGATGTGTCTTTATTGGAGTTTTCTATTCGAGAAGATTTAAATAAGATCGCGGACCGGGTTATGGCTGTTGTAAACT
>CALDUJ010000123.1 GCA_937923735.1 uncultured Flavobacteriaceae bacterium
GTCTAGCTCTTGGTGTTGAAAAGTATATTTTTTCATTAGGGAAAATTAAAAATTTTAATACTTTAGGAACAGTATATACTTTTGTAATAGTTCTATTTTCTTGGGTGTTTTTTAGAGCTCAAGATCTATCAACAGCTTTAATTGTATTAAAAAGAATCTTTTCGTTTAACCTCTCTGCACCTTACATAGGTAATATAAATACCTTAATGATAAGTTTTTGCATGCTTACTTTTGGATTGCTTTTTGATGCCTTTGTATACAGAAAAAATATTCCTTTAGAAACTTTCGGCAGTCATATAAAGCCTATAAGGATGACAGTTATAGTGTCTATAATAATCGTACTGATAGTTTTATTTTACTCAACATCTACTAACTTTATTTACTTTCAATTTTAGAGGAATTTACAATGAATACAGCTTTAAAAAAAACGTTTCAAACCTTAGCATTAATATTGCTTTTCTCATACATTTTAGATAAAGCAGTATACTTTTCACTTAATTTTTTAGGAGAAAAAGTGTTTTCAGGACATGCAATTGGGAAACTAAACCAATATCTATTACAAAAAGATTCTCTAGAACTTGTTGTTTTTGGAACATCTAGAGCTAATCACCATATTGATGTTAGTATGTTTGACAAAAAATCATTCAATATCGGAACTGATGGCACATCTATAGGCTATTCTGCAACACTTATTCGACAATTACCTGATAACAAACCTCAGTATGTTTTATGGCATTTAGATCCCAATAAAATTTTTGATTTAAATTATTCTGGGGACGATTTAGGAGCGCTAAACACAAAATATCACACCATTGATATGGTTAAACGCGAAATAAAGAAATCTAATCAAAACAATCCATTACAAGATTTTTATTGGAGTTTGGATTATAATGGAAAGGCTTTAAGTATTATTAAAAATTATATTAAACCTAGTTATAATTATATGGAATATAATGGATATGATCCTTTGATAGTGAGAGAATCACAAAAAAAAATGGTGAAGAAAACTTTGAAAATTAAAAGAGATAAAGATTGTGCTACTAATTTTGAAATCAATAAACTCATTAGAGAACAGATAGTTAATGTAAAAGAATTTTGTGTAAAAAACAATAAGAAATTAATAACATTTACGTCACCAGAGTATTTTGATTTTTGCCCTGAGGATAATGAAGCTCTAAAGGAAGTTATGAAAGAAATCGGAATCACTTATTATGATTACAATGATTATTTTAAAAATAATAACTCTATTGATTATTGGAAAGATAGGACGCACCTCTCTGCAAAAGGAGCAACTCTATTTACCCAAGAAATTAAACGAATATTAAAATTGTCTAATTGATAAACTTGTCTTCCCGAAGAATTTCAATAAAATCATCCATAATAATCTCGGCACCATCATGGTTTAGGTGTAGCCTGTCATTAAACAAATGTCTTTTATTGAGTAAGGTTGTATCTCTGGAATAATTCATGATTTTTGCCTTACTCTTTTTTAGAATTGACATAAGCTTACTATCATACTCTTCATTTCTAATTTCCAAATACGGTGGGACATAAACATATACTTTTATTCCTTTTTCTGCAGCTAAGTTGGTAAACTTGATAAAGTATGTTTCGGTAACTTCAGATATGTTATAATTTTCGCCTTGAGGTAACTTCGGAGGCTTCGTGTTACTTATCAATTTAGTTTTTGGCGGTAAAGGCACATAACCGTTTTGGTTCTGACTCCTACCATCTAAAATTCTGATGATTTGAGAATTATATTCGTATCCGTTTAATAATAATTTATACTTTTCTCTATCATAAAACTCATCTACAACTTCCTTTACATGCGCATTATCTTCATAGTAAGGGTAAATTCTGGTTAAATAATCATATCCATCATCGTGTAGTAAGTCAGAGCTAATAACTATTATTTTTGGTGCTTGCTTATCTAAAATAGTGTTAAGTAAAGCATATTGGTACAAAATACCACAGCCATCAGAGGCCAAGTTATAGCTCGACAATCCAGTTTCTTTTGTTAGTTTATTGCTGATAAACGTATGGGATATTTCTGAAGCTCCCATGAATAAAACATCCTTTTCTTCGTAATCTAAAAAACCATAATTAGCATTTTGAAGATTTATGTTATTGGTATCCAAATGTAAATCACCAACAAAAGTTCCCAACAAAAAGTCCGATAGAATAAACAATCCTAAAAAGAGCACTAATTTTCCAGCTAATAATTTCATAACGCTAAAATTGAAAATAAATAAATTGACCTCCGTTTAAAATTCCTATCCACAATATCATAAGTGAAATAAATATATAAGAAGCAAAACGTACAACGATATTTTTATTCTCGAAAAACAGAAGCTTTTTCGGGAAATATTCGTCTCTAAAATCACTCATCATTAATATAATAAAGCCAATAAAACCATAGGCTAAGGTTGTCATGTCTAAATACAAACCACCTCTTTCGTTAATAATTTTGTCAAAGACAGTTAGAGATTGATCAAATGTAGCAACCTTTCCGAAGACTTCAGATGTAGCAAATAGAAAGTACGTAGATGCAATAGAAAATAGGATGTAAACAATGTTAGATTTTAAATTAAATTTGCTAACAAATTTAGATCGGCGCTTATTAAGCAATGCTTCTACACTTAAAAAGATGCCTTGTAAAACACCCCATACAACGAAATTTAAAGTGCCTTCGTGCCAAATACCACTCAGAATAAATGTTACCATTAAAGCTATAACGATTCCCCACATGCCATACTTCCTGAAGTTAAATGCCAGTGGTGTATAGACATAATCCGTAAGCCATTTTATTAAGGAGATATGCCAACGCCTCCAAAACTCAGCCATAGAAGTTGCAAAAAATGGTCTGTTAAAATTTTGCATGACATCTAATCCAAGTATTTTGGAAACACCGATGGCTATAAGAGAATAACCACCTAAATCACCATATAACTGTATTGGATATAACATTGTCCCAAATAAAATGGTGTTGCCATTATGGTTATCAAGGTTACTGAAAACCGCATCAATATAAATCCCTAAGCGATCTGCAACAACAAGCTTCATGAAATAACCCCAAAGCATGAGTTTTAAACCCGTAGAAATGTTTAAAGGGTTTAGTTTTAAATCTGATTTAAACTGCGGAATCATATTACTTGCACGCTCTATCGGTCCAGATAGAATCAAAGGAAAGAAAGAGATAAACAAAGCAACAATGCCTATGTTTTTTTCCGATTCTATTTCTTCATTATGCACATCGATGGTATAACCTACTGCCATAAACGTATAATAGGAAATACCAACTGGTAATAAAAAAGAAATTTTGGGTAATGGCCATCTCATCCCGTTAGCATCCAACATATTGAATATAGCATCATTTATTGGCGTAAAGTATTTAAAAAAGAATAATGGTAAGAATATTAAAAAAAGATTTATATACATGTACCTTGTTTTTAAGGAATCCTTGTTAGACTTATCTATAAGGCGGGTAAATATATATGTTGAGACAGTAATAAGAGCAGTAAGCAAACCGAAAACTGGCTCGATATTGAGATAAAAAAAATAACTAGCAACCAACAATGTGAGCCACCTAAATTTAATAGGTGTAATATAGAAGAGAACAATGACTATCGGAAAAAAAAGTAGAAAATTAAGTGACGTGAATACCATTTTAGGAGTAAGTATATTTGATTATGGCTTAGACGTTGGAAAACGAATCTACCGCCCTTAATCTTACGGTTTAATTATTTGAATATCTAGGTCTCACTTTTTTAAGTACACTAATTTAGTTTAGAGATAAGAACTTCTATCAAGTTCCCGACATTCTTCATTTTATTTAAATCTTTCAATTTAAATTTTACTTCAAAGTCTTTTTCAATTTCTGTCACTAGAATCATATGTGTTAGAGAATCCCAGTTATCGACATCGTTAGCAGTCATTTCGTCCGTTAAGGTTAAATCTTCATTTTCGAAAACTGTTCTGAAAACAGAAGTCAACTTATCTGTTATATTATTTTTATCCATTTAACTTTTATAATTAATTTGAGGTTATTTGATTTTTTTATTTGCGCAAAAATATGCTAAAACTTTTTAAATAGTTCTTTTATTGCTTTTTTGTCTACTTTATCACTAGTATTTAAAGGAAAGTTCTCCAAGTTGAAAATTTTGGAAGGAATCATATAGTTTGGAAGTTTTTCGCTCAATGCTGCTATAATTTCTTTTTCATTAAATTCTGACACTTCAAGACACAAGGCTATTTCACTATTGTTTTGAGCTCCATTGTAAATAAATGACACGGCGTTCTTCCCTCCTATAATCTCTCGTGCATGGAATTCTATCTCCCCTAATTCAATCCTGTAACCTTGTATTTTTACTTGATTATCTAGTCTACCGTAGTACAAGATACAACCATCATTATCCTCAAGACATAAATCACCCGTTTTATAAAATGTTTGCTTTTCACCTTCGTACTCTAATTGTGCAAAGGATTCCTTGTTTTTTTCGGGGTTCTCCCAATAACCAGCGGTTACCTGATTACCCGAAACATACATCTCACCTTTCTGGCCTTTTTTTACAGGCTTTAATTCTTCATCTAAAATCAATGCGTTTATACCATAAAATGGTTCTCCAATAGCTAACATGCCATTGGCTTCTTTCATATTGTTTATATCTTTAATCTCGTAGTATACACAATAAATAGTTGCCTCTGTTGGTCCGTAGAAATTGAAAATTCTTGAATTTGGAATACATTCAGACCATTCCTTAACTAAATCTACTGGAGATGCTTCGGCAGTTAATATGCAATATTTAAGTTTTTTTAAATCTATTTCTTCAAAATAAGGTTGTAACAATCTAATCATACTAGGTGCAAATATTGCCATAGTTAATTCATGGTCATCAAGTAAGCCAAAAACATAACTATACTTTATTTGGTCATGAGGAACCGTGTATACACACGCACCGTGTATTAAAGGAATTAAGAAAGATTGTACTGAGACATCGAAAGTTAAATCGAAACACTGTAAACATCTATCCGTTTCATCCAACTGTATTCCCGTTTTCATAAAAGCCTCAGCAAAGCTTGCGATATTTTTATATGAAATTTGAACACCTTTTGGTTTTCCTGTACTACCAGATGTAAACAATATATATGCCAAAGAGTCATCAGATATTTGGTTAACCTTATCGGATACACTAAAATTATTACTTTCGGCGGTTTTTATAACCATAGTCGAACTATAAGCACTGTCTGTATTGGAATCTAAAATAGTTTCAATATTGGCCTGGTCAACAATCTCTAAATTACGCTCTATTGGGTGTTTGGGGTGTAATGGCACATAGGCCATACCTTCCATCCAAACTGCCATAATTGATGCATATGTATGCAAATCATCATTTACAACTAAACCTAATTTAGTTTGTGTTAAATTCTGTGCGCATATCTGGGAGCGTATTTGCCCTATTAATTTCCAGAAATCACCATAAGAGTAATGTGTTTCATTAATACAAAAAGCATTTCTTTCTGGAAATTGACTTACAACAGATGTAAACTTAGAAATGATATTTTCTGTAAACATAAATTTATTCGTTTAATAATACGCTAATAATGCTATAGTTACTGAATGAAGCACATAAAATGCTTTGTACTTCGAAGACAATTTTAGTGAATTTATAGCTACAAAAGAACTCTTTCTTAACAAATTTGATAAAACTATTATTTAATCAGTTAAACAATACATACAGTAGTATTAATTCTCGACAAAACACAAAAAAATATCGTTATACAAATAAGAGTCAGTTATTTATAAAATTACCATCACCTTTTATAATGTAATTACTAGCTTTAGCTAAGCCATGCTAAGATGCATAAGGTATGCGTCATTATTAATGCTTTATATTATTGTTACTTATCTCTACTATTGAACTAATAATTACTACAAAAACAAATATAATTACCGATTCTTTTAATAAAAGCAAACAAATCAAATCGTAATATTATTCTTACAATTAGAGAAGTCGAAGTTTAAAATATCGTTGTTTTTAATCCATTTGTCGTATATAATTTAATTAATTGCAGAATAATATTTTACCATGTATATTAGCCCTATAAGAGCTATTAATTATTAAAAAATCCCAAACCTGAATTAACAACTAAGCCTATAAATTTGGCTTGAATCAATACTTTATGGCTGAGAAAATTTGGTTGTCATCTCCGCACATGTCGGGCAAAGAGCAACATTATATTAGAGAAGCTTTTGATACTAATTGGGTAGCACCATTAGGTCCTAACGTTAATGAATTTGAATCTTCAATTCAATCTTATTTGAGAGAAGATTGTCACGTTGCAGCATTGAGTTCTGGAACAGCTGCAATACATCTTGGTTTAATATTGATGGGAGTTGGAAATGGTGATGAGGTTATTTGTCAAAGCAAAACATTCTCTGCGTCTGCTAATCCAATTATATACCAAGGAGCAATCCCAGTTTTTGTGGACAGCGAAAAAGACACTTGGAATATAGATCCAGAACAATTAGAAATAGCTATAAAAGACAGGATTTCTAAAGGAAAAAAACCCAAAGCAATTATATCAGTTCATTTATACGGTATGCCTTACAAAGTAGATGAAATACATGATATTGCACAAAAATATGATATTCCAATCCTCGAAGATAGTGCTGAAGCTTTTGGAAGCACTTATAATGGAAAGAAATGTGGCACATTTGGCGATATATCTATATTATCATTTAATGGTAATAAAATAATAACTACATCTGGTGGTGGTGCATTAATAGCTAAAAATAAAGAGTATAGGGATAAAGCGATATACTTAGCAACGCAAGCTAGAGAAAATGCTATTGAATACCATCACACAGAAATAGGATATAATTACAGGATGTCTAATATTGTCGCTGGAATTGGAAGAGGACAAATGACTATATTAGATGAGCATGTTAAGGCGAGGCGATCTAACTTTGAGTTTTATCAAGAAGAATTTAAGAATTTTGATAGTATTTCCTTTTTGAATGAAGATAATAAAAGTTACTCCAACAGATGGCTGACAACAATCTTAACTGCTTCTTTTGAAGAAAGAGAAGCTATAAGGCTAGCACTACAGAATGAAAATATTGAATCTCGCCCTCTCTGGAAACCTATGCATATGCAACCTGTTTTCAATAAGTATCCAAAATACACAAATGGCGTTTCAGAAGACTTATTCAACAGAGGTCTTTGCCTGCCTAGCGGTTCGAATTTATCTGCTGAAGATTTAAAAAGAGTGTCCGATGCGCTTAAAAAATGTATGATTCATGTATAAAAAGCTTTTAATAAAGTTATTTAACAAATATGCATCTAGGTGGCTCATACTATTCCTAGAAGTACTCGTTACCGTATTTACATTTTTTCTAGCTTATATTATTAGATTCAATATTAAACTGGAATTCGAATTAGCAGTTTTCTTAAAACAGCTTCCAATTATAGCTACACTTGCTGTGATAAGCTTCCTCTTATTGGGCACATATAAAGGCGTTGTAAGGTTTACAGGGATTAAAGATGTAACAGATACTGTAATCAGTGTTAATGTTCTTGCAACACTTTTATTTATTGTAACATTCATTGCGAGAAAATATGATTTAGGCGAAATTTTCAATATTTCTGGATCAGTAATATATATCCATTTGTTGCTTAACATTTTCTTTTTAACGGCTTTTAAATTTTTCATAAAAGCTCTATACAAACTTATTTCTACCGACTCAGATAAATTATCCAAAGTACTTATATATGGCGCTGGAGATTCAGGAAGAATTACTTACGAAGCTATCACCCAAGATGCAAAAAGTAAAATGAAGGTTGTTGGTTTTATCGATGATGACCCATCAAAAAAAGGAAAAACAATCGATAGGCTAAACGTATACTCTCCAACAAAAATAACCAAGAAGTTTATTGATAAAAACAATATTAATGAGGTTATTATATCCATACAGCAAATAAGCTCTAACCGTTTACTTGAACTGGCTGGATCATTTTTTTCATATTCATTAAAGGTTAAAATTGTACCTCCAGTTAGAAATTGGATAGATGGTGACTTGAGTATAGGTCAAATAAAAGATGTAAAGATTGAAGATTTATTAGGTCGAGAAGAAATCAACATTGTTAATCCATTATTAGTAGATGAATATGAAAACAAAGTAATTTTTGTTACTGGTGGTGCCGGATCGATTGGAAGTGAAATTGCCAGGAAATTATCTAATTTCAAATTCAAGAAACTAGTCCTCATAGATACTGCAGAATCTGCTTTATATGATCTCCAACAAGAATTTAAAAGAAAGGAAATCGATAATTTTCATGTCATTGTTGCAGATGTTAGAAATGAAAAAAGGCTCGACCAAATATTTGAAGAGCACAAACCAAAGATTGTATTCCACGCCGCAGCATACAAACATGTACCGCTAATGGAAAACAATCCACATGAGGCAGTAAGTGTTAATATTGGCGGGACTGTAAATGTTTCTAATCTATCCATAAAACATGGGGTCAACAAATTTGTCATGGTATCTACAGATAAGGCTGTGAATCCAACCAATGTTATGGGAGCGACTAAGCGTATTGCTGAGCTTTACATTAGCTGCCATAAAAATAAAGGAATGACCAAGTTCATTACCACAAGGTTCGGAAACGTATTAGGCTCAAACGGCTCTGTGATTCCATTATTTAAAAAACAAATTGAAGCTGGAGGACCACTTACAGTAACTCATAAAGATATTGTAAGGTATTTTATGACAATCCCTGAAGCTTGCTCTTTGGTGTTAGAAGCAGCAGCCATGGGTAATGGTGGTGAGATATTTGTGTTTGATATGGGTGAACCAATTAAAATTTATGACCTAGCCATAAACATGATTAATCTATCTGGTTTAAACTACCCTGACGACATCGATATTAAAATTACAGGATTACGCCCTGGAGAAAAAATATTTGAAGAGCTATTGGCAGATGGAGAAAACACCAAGCCAACGTATCATGATAAAATAATGATTGCAAAAACCAAAAATATAGATTTAGATTCTGTTGAAATATTAATACATGATTTGTGCGCCTCGAATTTAAAATGTCAAAACCTTGATGTTGTCGCAAAAATTAAAGATATTGTACCTGAGTATGTGTCAAATAATTCAAAATTCGAAGTACTAGATAAACAATAAAAAATAACTTAATGAAAGTAACATCCTCAATTCCATTATTATTAAAATCCCTTGTTATTGCATGTGGACTAACAATGTTCTCATGTGCGTCTAAGGCAGACTTACTATATTTTCAAGATGAATCTTTAGGGAGTTTTAATCAGCCAGTAATTAATCCGGAAATTAGATATCAGCCTGATGATATGCTAACAATTAATGTATCTAATTTAGATCAAGAAGTTGCCATGCCTTTCAACCTTCCTGTCGTTTCTCAAACAACAGATGTAACAAGTGCACAAGGTATTATTACACAACAAACTTACTTGGTTGACAAAAACGGAAATATTGAATTTCCTGTACTCGGAACCATTGCTATTGCTGGATTAACAAGATTAGAAGCAACTGCTTTAATTAAAAATAAATTACAAGAATATCTTACCGCTCCAATAGTAAATATTAGAATAGCTAATTTTACCATTACTGTATTAGGGGAAGTGAATAATCCTGGTACTTTTACAATACAAGACGAAAAGGTCTCACTAACAGAAGCATTAGGTCTGGCAGGAGATTTAACAATTTATGGTAATAGAAAAAACGTGTTGTTAACTCGAGAAGTTGGTGGTCAAAAAAAATTCGCTGTGTTCGATTTAACGTCTGCAAAAGTACTAGCATCAAAAAACTATTATTTAGCTCAGAACGATTTTTTATACGTTGAGCCAAACAAAGCTCGTATTAATAGCTCCAAGGCTAATCCTAATAATGGTGTTATAATTTCGGCAGTATCGACTTTAGCTACTATTGTTGCTATTATACTAACGAATAGTAATTAGAAAACTTTGTTTGATGAATAAATTCCAATCAAATAATAACAACAATTCTCTTGATATAAAAGGATTGTTATCTACATATCTTTCGAAATGGTATTGGATTGCTTTAGGTGTAATTATAGCTTTAAGTTTAGCCATATATAAATTACGTTATGCCACATATGTGTATCAAACTCAAGCGACTATAAAGATTAAAACGGAAGACGAATCTGAGGGTATGCAGAGACTTCAGGCTGCTCAGGAAGGTTTATTTACTCAAAATCGTACTGATGTCTTAGACGAAATTTTAACCCTAAAATCAAGAAAACTCATTGAAAAAGTTGCAGATGAACTTGAGTTAAACATTCAGCTTTTTTCTAAAGGTAAAATCAGTACTTCAGAAATATATAAAAATAGACCTATAGATATTAGTTTTTTTGCTACAGATTCTATTGTAAAAAATGTTGACACTTCGTTTACCATCAGACCTATATCGGATTCTGAGTTTAAAGTAGTTGATGAAGACGATACTAACGATAATATAACGTATGAATTTGGTAAAAAAATTAATACTTCGTTTGGAGGAATGATTCTTACACCTAACAACCAAAACCTAAATTTAAAAGGTGAACAAATCATAACTTTAAAGATTACACCAATTGAAAAAATTGTTGCAGGCCTTCAAAAAGGTATTGGTGTCTCACCATCTCATAAAGACTCCAGTGTATTAAAACTTACACTTCGTAATGCAGTGAAAGCTAAAGCTGAAGATATTTTAAATACACTAATTACTAAGTATAACGAAGGGGTAATTCAAGAAAAAATAGAAAACACGAAGCGTACAGCAGATTTTATAAACGACCGATTGGATGCTATTACATTAGACATATCTCAGTTTGATATGGATGCTGAAACTGTCAGAAAAACGAATAGACTCACAGATTTACAAGCACAATCCTCTATTTATTTAGAAAGCGAAAGGCAAACTGAAGCGCAATTAGCAGAAACTGAAACGCAAATAAAATTGGTTGATGCAATGTCTGATTTTTTAGAGCAGAACAAGGATTTAGGCAAAACTATTCCTCTAAATATTGGTATTCAAGACAATACGTTTAATGAAATAACTACCAGAGTTAACGAATTAGTAGAGCAACGCAATAAGATGCTAAAGTACTCTACAGAAAAAAATCCAACTGTTGTAAATCTAGATAACCAAATAAGGGATTTAAAAAATTCGATGGGTGCTAGTTTAAATAGTATGAAATCGTCTAATGAGATTCGTAGGAATGCATTAATTGAAGAAGACAGAAAGTTAAGTGGAAGGATATATTCAGCACCTAAAAAAGAGAGACAGTCAAGAGACATTAATAGACAACAAAACATTAAGGAGTCATTATATCTTTATCTTTTAGAAAAAAGAGAAGAATCAGCTCTGGCTCAAGGCATTACTGCTCCAAATGCCAAAATTGTAGATTACGCATACAGTTCTATAGATCCAGTGAGTCCTAATAAGGCTATAACTTTATTAGCGGCTCTGATAATGGGCTCTTTGATTCCTATTGTACTTATATATGCATCAGACTTATTTAACACAAAGGTTTCAGTTAAATCGGATATTAGCAAATTAATTGATGTTCCCTTTCTCGGAGATATTCCTAAGTCTAAAAAGAAAAAAGCTTTGGTTAAACAGGTAGATTATTCTCCTAAGGCTGAAGCTTTCAGAATGATTAGAACAAATATAGATTTCATGCTTGCTGCTTTACCAAAAGACAAGGCAAAAACTATTTTTGTAACCTCTACAACTAGCAAGGAAGGTAAATCTCATACTGCTATGAATCTTGCATTGTCTCTCTCCTACTCTAGTAAGAAAGTACTTATTATTGAAACAGATATCAGGATGCCAAAGGCAAATGCATATTTAAAAATGAAAATGAAAGATTTAGGTCTAACCGATTATATTGGTAATCCAAAACTGGATATTGGTGACGTTTTAACATCTCATGAGACAAATCCTAACCTTCATTTAATTAGTTCGGGTACAGTGCCTCCTAATCCAGCAGAGTTACTGATGAGCGAAAGAATGAATACTTTATTCAAAAAAGTTGAAGACATGTACGATTACCTTATCGTTGATACAGCAGCAGTTGGACTAGTTACTGATACTTTGCTTATAAGTAAAAATGCAGATATGTTTGTTTATGTTGTTAGAGCCGGGTATTTAGACAAAAGCCAGTTACATGTTGCTAAAACAATGTACGAACAAAAACGATTACCAAATATGGCAGTTTTACTAAACGATGTAAAGTCTAAAAAAGGGTATGGATATGGTTATGGAAACAATCCAAATCGCAAAAAAGCTTGGTGGAAATTACTAAGTAAAGCCTAATTATCAAAGTTTTCGTCTTTTTTTCTCTTGTTTAAGTAAATTAAGTTCCCTACTAGTTTGGCCAGCTACAGAAGTGTTTTCCTCGGCTCTTCGTATTAAGTATGGCATAACGTCCTTAACCGGCCCAAAAGGTAAATACTTAGCAACGTTATATCCCATTTCTGCTAGATTAAAACTTATGTGGTCGCTCATACCGTAGAGCTGTCCGAACCAAACACGGTTATCAGAAATATTTATTCCCTTTTTACTCATCAACTCCATCGCTAAATAACTACTTTTTTCATTGTGAGTGCCTATAAATATTGAGATATCGTCAATATTATCCAATATATAAGTTAATGAGTTATTGAAGTTTTCATCAGTTATAGATTTAGTTTCGCATATAGGAGATTTATATCCTTTTTCGTTAGCCCTATCTCTTTCTTTTTCCATATAAGCCCCTCTTACAATCTTAATTCCTATTTTGAACCCTTCTCTTTTGGCTCTTTTATGTAATTCTTTTAAATAGGATAATCTATCCCATCGATAAGTCTGTAAAGTATTGTAGACAATTGGCGAACTTTTGTTATATGTATGCATCATTTCTTCAACCAAATCATCTGCAGCATCTTGCATCCAGCTCTCCTCTCCATCAATTAATATTTCTACATCCAATTCTCTAGCGAGCTTACATATTTTATGAAAACGTTCTATAACCCTATCCCATTCTTCTTGTTCTTCATCAGTAAATGCATCACCTCTACCCTTTTTTTCATATAGATAAAATCTACCAAGTCCTGTTGGTTTAAAAACAGCAATAGGCATAGCATCTTTTTCAGCAGCAAAAATTATTATTTTAATCACCTTCTCCATACACGCATCAAATTGCTCTTCACTTTCCTTTCCTTCAACTGAATAATCAAGGACAGAACAAACACCTTTGGAAAACATCTTATCGATTACTGGCAAACAATCTTCCTCATTAACACCACCACAAAAATGGTCGAATACTGTAGCTCGGATTAGTCCCTCAACAGGCAAGTTTGCTTTGATAGCAAAGTTTGTAGCTGCTGTACCTATTCTTACTAAAGGTTGATGGGATATCATCTTGAATAAAAAGTAAGCTCTTTCTAGCTCAGAATCAGTTTTTAAACTAAATGCTATTTCTGTATTGTCAAAAGACTTTTCTTGGTTCATTATTAACAAGATTTAGAGCAAATATAATTATAGTCAATATACTTTTTTTACAAATTTCTGCTTAATTTCACAACCTTATTTATAACAGCAATTCTAATGCAATCAATCGAGACCAGTGATAGTGTCATTCATTTTAATACCAAATGTTATAAGGCTCTTAATACTTATTTAAAAGCAACAAATAACTCCAAGATTTTTATATTGGTTGATGAAAATACTCATGAACTTTGCTTGCCAAGATTTTTGTCTCTGTTAGAAACGGAAATTACTATTGAGATTCTTGAGATTGAGAGTGGCGAACTAAATAAGAACATAGATACATGCTCTAAACTTTGGGAAGTTTTATCAGAGCTTGGAGCTGATAGAAAAAGCTTAGTAATAAATCTTGGTGGTGGAGTGATTACAGA
>CALDUJ010000124.1 GCA_937923735.1 uncultured Flavobacteriaceae bacterium
TCATGTAATTCTTCTTGTTGATCTTCATCTAAAACCTCATCAATCCAATATGTGATGTTAAGTTTAGTACCCGAATATACTATAGCTTCCATTTCTTTGATAAAATCAGCCATGGACATACCTTTAGCTGAGGATATATCATCAAGTGGCAGTTTCCTATCTATATTTTGAATTATGTAAAGTTTTAAAGCGGAATTTGTTCCAGTAGATTTAACTACAAAATCGTCAGGCCGCATGATATCATTCTCTTCAACATAACTAGCAATAAGCTCGATAAAATCCTGCCCATATTTTTTGGCTTTCCCTTCTCCAACACCGTTTACGTTTGCCAATTCTTCAATAGTAATGGGATATTTAAGTGCCATATCTTCCAAAGAAGGGTCTTGAAAAATAACAAATGGCGGTACCTCCAAATCTTTAGCTTTAGATTTTCGTAAATCTTTTAGCATAGACATGAGCTTTTCATCTGCTGACATTCCTCCTCCTTTAGTAGCTGTGACAATAGAATCGTCAGTAACCTCGTCGAAAGAGTGGTCTTCGGTCATCATGAATTTTTCGTTTGACGTCAAGAATTTCTTTCCCGCTTCCGTCAACTTTAAAACGCCATAAGTCTCAATATCTTTTTTTAATAATTTCGCTACCAGCAATTGCCTTATAATAGCCATCCAAAACTTTTTGTCTCTCTCTTTTCCAGCTCCAAAAAATGGCTGTTCATCAGTTTTATGAGAGGAAATAAGAGCATTGGAAACACCTGTCATTACCTTTACAAGATCTTTACTCTTATATTTTTCATTGGTATCTGCAACAGATTTTATAACTAACCTAGCTTCTTTGCTAGCTTCATGTTTAGGTTTAGGATTTCGGACATTATCATCCATATCTCCGCCCTCACCAGTCTTATTATCAAACTCTTCGCCAAAATAATGAAGAATAAATTTTCGTCTTGAAATAGAACTTTCAGCAAATGCCACTACTTCTTGTAATAAAGCCATACCTATTTCTTGCTCAGCAACAGGTTTACCAGACATAAATTTTTCAAGTTTCTCAATGTCTTTGTATGCATAATATGCCAGACAATGACCTTCTCCACCATCTCTTCCAGCACGACCAGTTTCCTGATAATAACTCTCAATACTTTTAGGAATATCATGATGAATTACAAAACGAACATCAGGTTTATCAATTCCCATTCCGAAGGCTATGGTTGCAACAACTACATCGGTATCTTCCATAAGAAACATATCCTGATGCTTAACCCTAGTCTTGGCATCTAACCCTGCATGATAAGGCACAGCTTTTATACCATTAACTTGTAGCGCTTGCGCTAATTCTTCAACACGCTTTCTGCTTAAACAGTAAACAATCCCAGACTTTCCATCATTTTGCTTAATAAAGCGTATTATATCTGAATCTACATTTTTGGTTTTTGGACGAATTTCATAATAAAGATTAGGCCTGTTGAATGACGCTTTAAACGTATTCGCATCAGTAATTCCTAAGTTTTTCAGTATATCTTCTTGTACCTTAGGTGTCGCAGTGGCTGTAAGACCTATTATTGGTATATTATCACCTATTCTCTCCGATATTTTTCTAAGATTTCTATATTCTGGTCTAAAATCATGACCCCATTCACTAATGCAATGGGCTTCATCAATGGCCATAAAAGAAATCGTAACAGACCTTAAAAACTCTACATTTTCTTCTTTAGTAAGAGATTCTGGCGCAACATACAGGAGTTTGGTTATTCCTGCAGTAATATCACTTTTCACCTGCTTAACCTCGGTTTTATTTAATGACGAGTTAAGGACATGAGCGATACCATTTTCCTCAGAAACACCTCTGATTGCATCTACTTGATTTTTCATTAATGCAATTAAAGGAGACACAACAATAGCTGTTCCATCCTTTATTAATGCGGGTAATTGGTAGCATAGTGACTTTCCACCCCCTGTTGGCATTATAACAAAAGTATTATCGCCAGCAACAACACTTTTTATAACATCTTCTTGTAGTCCTTTGAATTTACTAAATCCGAAATATTTTTTTAAAGCTGAATGTAAATCGATTTCTGCTATCACTATTAATTCTTTTTTGAATTGTTTTCCCAAATAATTAATAAAATACGGTCACAACCCTATTATTTTATCTACTTAAAGAAAACTCCCATCTTTTTTTTTCGTTTTTTTGTAGTAATTAAATTTGCAGTTAATGTGTTATGCTTGAATGACCATTAAATATAGTGATTTCTTTAAATGCATCAAACACCAAAATGTATAAATTTTGAACAAAAAAGAATCAATTTTAAAAAATGCTATAAATACTATAACTGCCGAGAGTAAAGCAATTAAACATCTTACAACATTATTGGATGACGATTTTGCAAATTCGGTACAATTAATATATAATTCCAAAGGTCGAGTTATTATCACTGGTATAGGCAAAAGTGCCATTATTGCTACTAAAATAGTTGCAACAATGAATTCTACTGGCACACCTGCTGTTTTTATGCATGCGGCAGATGCTATCCATGGTGATCTTGGATTAATTTTAGAGGATGATATAGTTATCTGTATCTCGAAGAGCGGAAATACGCCAGAAATAAAGGTACTGGTTCCCTTAATAAAAAATGCTAACAACAAAATGATTGCCATTACTGGCAACAAGGACTCTTTTCTTGGCCAACAAGCTGACTATGTTTTAAACACTTATGTAAGCAAAGAAGCGTGTCCTAATAATCTAGCTCCAACCACCAGCACTACGGCTCAATTGGTTATGGGAGATGCTTTAGCCGTTTGCTTACTAGAAATTCGTGGGTTTACAAGCCGTGATTTTGCAAAATATCATCCAGGTGGAGCGCTGGGAAAAAAACTGTATCTGAGAGTAAAAGATATTTCTTCTGTTAACGAAAAACCTCAAGTATCCCCATCTTCTAGCATAAAGGATGTTATTGTAGAAATTTCAGAAAAAATGCTTGGAGCAACAGCAGTTGTAGAAAACAATAAAGTCGTTGGTGTAATTACTGATGGAGATTTAAGACGCATGCTAACCAAAGTTGATGATTTTTCAAATTTGACTGCAAAAGACATTATGAGTGAAAACCCTAAACTCATTAATGAAGACGCCATGGCCGTTGATGCCATGGAAGTCATGGAGGATAATGGAATTTCGCAATTATTGGTTGAGAACAATAATGAATATGCTGGCGTCGTACACATACATGACCTAATAAAAGAGGGAATTATATAATGGCAAAGAAAGATGTAAACGACATGTCTTTTCTAGACCATCTTGAGGATTTAAGATGGCATCTTATCAGAATTACTATCGCAGTAATTTCTGTTGGAACACTTGCTTTTATTTTTAGTACAAAGCTTTTTGAAGCGATTATTTTCGCACCTACTGAAATGGATTTTATTACTTACAGGCTACTTTGTAAGGCTGGTCTGTTTTTTGGAGCAGAAACTACATTCTGTAATGAGGAAATGCCTATGATAATACAAAGTAGAACCATGGCGGGGCAATTCTCTGCAGATATTTGGACCTCAATTTTCGCAGGGTTTGTTATTTCTTTCCCATATGTAATCTACCAGTTATGGAAGTTTATAAGCCCTGGAATGCATGAAAATGAACGTAAACACTCTAGTGGGTTTATTATTATATCGTCATTATTATTCTTTCTAGGTGTGCTGTTTGGCTATTATATTATTTGCCCACTATCCATTAACTTCTTGGCAAATTATAGTATTTCACCTCTTGTAGATAACCAAATAGATATCGGTTCTTACATCTCTTTAGTGAGAGCTACGGCATTAGCATCAGGAATAATATTTGAACTACCGATTATTATTTACTTTTTGACTAAAGTAGGGCTAGTAACACCAGAATCCCTTAAGAAATACAGAAAATATGCATTGGTAGTAGTTTTAATAGTAGCTGCAGTAATAACACCTCCTGACATTGCTAGTCAGATTATCGTAGCAATTCCTATTTTAATTCTTTATCAAGTAAGCATTTATATATCTAAAATAGTTGTCAGAAACCAAAAACGAAAAGAGAAACAGCATGTCTGATATAGTAGAAGAATTTAATGAGTATCGTCAACGTATGAATGACAATATTCTTGTGGACAATAATAAGGTGATAAAGCGTATTTTTAATCTAGACACTAATGCCTTTAAAGCAGGAGCATTAGATGTCAAAACCAAAGAACTACTTGGGCTTGTCGCATCAACGGTGTTACGTTGCGACGATTGTGTGAAATACCATTTAGAGACCTGTCACAAAGAAGGTCTAAAGAAAGAGGAGGTTGTTGAAGCATTGAGTATAGCAACATTGGTAGGCGGCACTATAGTGATTCCGCATTTGAGAAAAGCCTATGAATATTGGGATGCTTTAGAAACAAATAATTAGTAGAATTTTACGTTACCTAACATATGAAGTTAAGAGCTGATAATTTAATGAAGTCCTATAGCGGGCGAAAAGTTGTAAAAGATGTATCCTTGGAAGTGAATCAGGGAGAAATCGTTGGATTATTGGGGCCAAATGGTGCTGGAAAAACAACATCTTTTTATATGATTGTTGGCTTAATCAAACCAAACGGTGGGCAAATATTCTTGGACAATACCGAAATTACCAATTACCCTATGTACAAACGTGCTCAAAACGGAATTGGTTATTTAGCTCAGGAAGCATCTGTTTTTAGAAAGTTAAGCATTGAGGATAATATTTTGAGCGTATTGCAACTCACCAAACTTTCTAAAAAAGAGCAGGAAATGAAAATGGAATCGCTTATCGACGAGTTTGGTTTAGGTCACATTCGTAAGAGCCGTGGCGATTTATTATCCGGTGGAGAGCGCCGTCGTACAGAAATTGCACGTGCGTTAGCTACTGATCCAAATTTCATTCTATTAGATGAACCGTTTGCAGGTGTAGATCCAGTTGCGGTTGAAGATATTCAGCGTATCGTTGCGCAACTCACCAAAAAAAATATTGGCATTCTTATTACTGATCACAACGTACAAGAAACTCTTGCCATTACAGATAGAACCTACTTAATGTTTGAAGGTAGTATCCTAAAAGCTGGAGAACCCGAAGAACTTGCCGCCGACGAAATGGTACGTAAAGTGTATTTGGGACAGAATTTTGAGTTACGGAAGAAGAAGATTAGAGTTTAAAGAAGGATTTTAACAAGGTTGTTGTTCTCTTTTTTAACATGTCGAGCTAATTCACTACCCATACTTCGAATACTTATTCTATTTCTATTTATCTTATAGTTTTCAATAAAATAGTTCATTAATAAATTTGCCCTTTTTAATCCCAATTCAATATTTTGTTCTTCATTATCAAAAAAGTTTGAGTACCCTTCTAGAATCATATTCATATTTTTAAATTCCATTAAAACTTCTGAAATTCTTTGAATTTGCTTTTTATTATAATCCGTCAAATTCATTTCAAGTTTTTCCGATTTAAAAAAAATATTCACAAGTAAATAATCTGTACATACAATTAGATTTTTGCCAGAATCTAGAGGGCATCCTTGATTAGATATTGGTCCTGTGATAATTCTACAGTTATCTAATCTATCCACAGTACCATCTCCATCATAATCAGTATCAACAAAACTTTCCGAAGTAGATTTACACGAAAAAACTAATAAACACAATATTGCTATGGAACTAAATCTCATTCTTCTTATTCGCTCTCTCTTGATCGGCAATCAACTTCTTTTGGTAACGCCCTTGGACAATATCCACCACCACTAAAATTGCTATTACAAAATAGAAAGTTGTTTTATTCATCGGTACGATTTCATTACCAAATAATTTTAGATGCGCTAAATGCCCCCCTTCTGTAACTAGCATGACCCCTACAATTAATAAAATAAAAAGACCTAATACTTCGTACATTCTATTTTTTGCTAAGAAGGTTGAGATTCTATCTGCCAAGAATAACATTAGCAACCCACTAATGACAATAGCTATGGCCATAATAATAAATGCTGAAGTTGGATTTTCTATATGACTCGTTAAGCCTATAGCCGCCAAAATCGAATCAAATGAAAATACTAGATTCATCAACACAATGCTCGCAATAACACTATTAGAGGTTTTAGCTCGCTTAGAATCTCCATCGAAATCAGCATTTAAATCATGGTCCGAAATCATGTGCCATATTTCCTTTATCGCAGTGTAAATAATATAAGCACCTCCAATAAGCACAATGATACTGTGACCATTAAAAGCGAAGTCTGCTATACCTTCCATATGACCGGTCAAGAATGAAAAAGGTTCCTGGAAATAATCTATAACCGATACAATAGCGAATAGCAATACAATCCGTAATCCAATTGCAATAAGAATACCAATTTTTCTGACTCGTTTTTGGTCTTCAATAGGTGCCTTCTTGGACTCTAAAGAAATATAAAGTAAGTTATCGAAACCAAGAACTGCCTGTAGTAAAACAAGCATTAGTAATGTAAAAATATAGTCAAGCATGAATTAAGATTTTGTAGAAATAGTATTTAAAAGTGACATTATAATGTAAATAATTATAATTAATGGAATGGCAGCGAACTTAAATACTATAAGAGCTACTATACTGAGAATTATAAAAATGTACCTGGTGGAGTTATCCTTAAAACTCCAGTTTTTAAACTTAAGTGCAAATAATTTAATATTTGAATTCAATAAGTAACAGCTTACAAGAGTTACGCCAATAAGAATCCATTTGTTTAGAATTATTGAATTGATTAAGTCGCTATTCTGGTATTCCATTATTAAAGGCAAAGACAATATCAATAACGTATTTGCAGGAGTTGGCAAGCCTTTAAAATAATCTTGTTGGTCTTCATCGATATTAAATTTGGCTAAACGATATGCAGATGCAAGAATAATAAATAATCCAACGAGAGGTAAAAGAGGCATCCTAAAACTTATCCATTGCATACCTTCAGAAGCACCCCATGAAGATTCAGGTGAATAAGATACCATTTCCAATAGCTTAAACATAACTATACCTGGCACGACACCACTAGTTACCATATCTGCTAACGAATCGAGTTGTATCCCTAAATTACTCTGCACATTGAGTTTTCTTGCCAAAAACCCATCAAAAAAGTCGAAGAAAATGCCAAGAAACACAAACAAGGCTGTAATCTTCATGTGCCCATTCACAGCAAAAAGTACCGCTATACTTCCGCAAAAAAGATTGAGTAGGGTCACAAAATTAGGAATATGTCTCTTTAATGTCATTCTGGTTAGTTTCCAGTAAAATTAAAAAACTATTTGAGTTGAAAGCAATTCGCAGGCAATAACTAATACTTTTTCAAGTTTATTAGATGTAAAATATTGTGCATCTTTGTAAAAATTTTGCTGTTGAAAAATTACTTGCCTCTTTTACTACTACTATTAACGTCAGTAGTTTTGGCTCAAACAACCAGAAAGTATTCTAATGAATTTATGAATATAGGTGTTGATGCTAAAGCCTTTGGTATGGCAAATGCCGTAGTAGCAAATACAGACGATGTAAATTCTGGTTATTGGAATCCTGCTGGTCTTCTTAACTTAGAGGATAAGCAAATAGCATTATTACATTCAAGTTACTTCGCCAACATCGCCAACTTTGATTATGTAGGTTTTGCAATGCCCCTTGACGATAGAAGTGCCGTAGGTCTCTCTCTTATTCGTTTTGGAGTAGATGATATTCTTGACACCACCCAGCTTATTGATGAGCAAGGCAATATTAATTATGACAGAATAAGTCTTTTCTCCACGGCAGATTACGGACTTACTTTTTCTTATGCAAGACATCTTCCTGTCCAAGGCCTAAAGTTTGGAGTGAATGCAAAAGTTATTCGACGTATTATTGGGGATTTTGCTTCTTCATGGGGTTTTGGTCTTGACTTCTCCATGCAGTTTGAAACTGATAACAACTGGAAGTTTGGCTTTATGGCTAGAGATGTATCAACTACGTTCAATTCATGGAGTTTTGACGATGATAAATTAGCTACTATACAAGATGCTATTGATGGACAAAACCAAGAAGTCCCAGAGAGTACAGAGATTACAATTCCGAAATTACAATTAGGTGCTTCCAAAAAATGGGTATTTCACTATGACTATTCACTTCTTGCGGAAGTGGATTTAAATGTACGCTTCGAACAAAATAACGACATTTTTTCTTCCTCTTTTGCAAGTATCAATCCTGCTCTTGGTTTCGAGTTTGGATATATTGACCTTGTGTTTCTTAGAGGTGGATTGGGTAATTTTCAAAACGAATTGCAAATTGACAATAGCGAACAGATTAGCTTCCAGCCAAGTTTTGGTGTTGGCTTTAACTACAAGGGAATTGCTATTGACTATGCCTTTACCGATATAGGAGACCAAAGTACAGCCTTATACAGTAATGTGTTTTCAGTAAAAATAGATTTTAGTATTTTTAGGTAATTCTCTTATATGAAACTTAAACTACTATCTTTTTTATTTTTCCTTCAATTTTCTTTTTCTTATTCTCAGTATCTGGATTTATCTCCGCAAGCTGAAATAAGTGTTCTCACAATTGGGCCTGGAAACTCTCTAAATGATTCGTTTGGGCATAGCGCTTTTAGGGTTAAGGATGCTTCAAAAAATCTAGACATCATTTTTAATTATGGTGTTTATGATTTTGAAACCTCTAACTTCTACTTAAAATTTGCTAGAGGCAAACTTAATTACATAGTAGACATAAGTAACTATGATGCATTTAAGAATCATTATGCTCGTCAGAATCGTTATATTAAGGAACAAATACTAAACCTAGCTCCAGAAGAAAAGCAAAAGGCGTTTAATTTTCTAGCCAATAACGCCGAACCAGAAAATAAGTATTATCTCTACGATTTCTTTTATGACAATTGTGCAACTAAGATGCGTGATGTGCTAGCAGATGGCATTGGGATAAATATTGACTTCAAGGAACCTGAAAATCTGGAATCAAAAAGTTTTAGAAAATTAATTCAACAGAATTTAGAGTGGAATTCATGGGGAAGTTTAGGGATTGATATTGCTTTAGGCTCTGTTATAGATAAACCCACAACTGCTAATGAGCATATGTTTTTACCAGAATATATTCATAGTTTTTTTGAAAAAGCTACAATTAAGGGCAATCCTTCTAAACCTTTGGTTAAAGCCTCAAAAGAAATCTACAAGAAAAAAGAGAGCAAAACATCCAATAATTTCTTCTTTAGTCCGCTATTTATAATAGGGTTTATAAGTTTAATTATTATCTATTTTACTTTTAAAGACTTTAAAAATAATAAAAGAGCAAAATGGTTAGATATTACTATTTTTATAATAACTGGTCTAATTGGTGTTTTCTTACTCTTATTATGGTTTGCTACTAATCATAGTGCTACTGCCCAGAATTACAATTTGCTTTGGGCCTTTGCAATCAATATTTTGGTTGTTGTACAAGCAATAAAAACAACCCCGAAAAATTGGTTTGTTAGATATGTAAAATTTTTAGTTATTATGCTTGTATTACTCCTTTTTCAGTGGGTTGCTGGCATCCAAGGCTTCGCTATTGCTTTAATGCCCTTATTATTGGCTCTTTTTGTGAGATATATTTATTTGATTTCCTATTATAACAAAAAACTATTTTTATAATATCATTGCCCACGGAAGAATATCACCGTGCTGAGGGTTTTTATTATAATATTTATATCCAGAAAGAAGCTACGATGTTTTATGTAATAGAGATCGTACTGTAATTTGGTTAAGCTATCATCTACGGACGAACCATAACGTGAATTCACTTGAGCCCAGCCAGACAGACCTGG
>CALDUJ010000125.1 GCA_937923735.1 uncultured Flavobacteriaceae bacterium
ATTTTTTATACTATTTATTGAGGGATGTTTAATCTTTTCTCTTGTTTGCTTACTGTATACCTAAATCTCCATAGTTTTACCTTAAAACTTATCGTTGATAACTTTTTAAAATTCTGGAAATTGAGACCTTGATTTTCCTGATTTAAAAAACGAACTTCGTTAACACCCGATATAGACAATCTGCGCTGAACTTGTTTCAGTATTTTAACTGTCCATATCTAATCGTTGTAGGTAATTAAACTCAAATATGAATTTTTCGAAAGAATTAATAAAGCAACTTAAGGCTACTTCTTTGAATAGTTCAAATCTGTCATACAAGACTTTGAGAATTACTACATATACATCCGATGATAAACCAATTTCTAATGCTACCGGATTTGTTGTAGAACAAGATGGAAAATGTAATTTATATACTTGTTGGCATGTTGTTTCAGGCATTGACTTTCTTAATCCAGTTCTTCCAGTAGGCGGTCACAAACCAAACTATCTAAAAATTCAAGGAGTTGATGTGAATCTCGAACAAAATAAAAACCATAGAGGAGTGATATTTTCTCCACTAGGTAATGTATATGTTGGCGGAACATATGAAAAGAGAATAGAGTTATACGATGGTACTCAAAGATGGATTCAAGATGAAAGAGAATTAAGAGAGTGTGAAATCACAAAAGCCACTGGAATCCATGTTCCTAAACTTTTGGATGTGGTAAAAATACCATTGGATATCTCAGAAAAATACTCAGCTGTTTGGAGTATTCAGGCTCCAAAACAAATTTACTATAGTATCACACAAAATTTTGATGACCTCTATATAAGTGGGTTTCCATATGGCTATACGGCTCAATCTAATAGCCCAATTCCGATAGTGTTAAAGAGAAGTATTGCAAGTATGATGACAGATAATTTAAGAGACATATATTTAGACGGAGGAGGAAGTCCGAGTATGAGTGGAGCTCCAGTTTGGGACAAAAGCTTCAAATTGATTGGGATATATAGAGGTGTTATGTATCCAGACTTTAAACCAAATTCTAAAAGCAACAAACCTAATGACAAGCATTCCGCATTAGGACTGATGACTCCATTTTTTACTTTCCATAATGTAATTTAAGTAACTAAGCGGAAAAAATAATTGAAGAATTTAAATTTTGGAATTTAAATTTTATGGTTGATAAACAGAATCTGAATTAAAAACTACCTACAACAATTGTTGTCGAAGTCTAAAGCTTCACCGTGTATACGAACCTTAATTCTCTCTTTTGTTCTTTCTGGTTTATACTCTAAGTTAATAAGAATCAAACTTAAGCCGTGTATAATTCATTGCTAGCACTCCACTTACGAAAATCCTCGCGGATTTTCTATTTGGTTTTTAATTTGCTTAATAAGGTGCTTAAACCAACTCAGCTAGCGCTCGTTTGCAACTAGTGATACACATAATAAGCATAATATACCATCAAGCACTCGTCAAAGACGAGCGCTAGCAAAAAAATACTACAAATTATCCAACTGGTTACTGTTATTATCCTCACTAATCGTCCAGAAAAATCCAACAAAGAAGAATTGATCGGCTGCTGGTCGTAATTCGCGTCTTGCAAAATTGCCATTTAAGTCAGGCGTGTTAGCATACTGATACCCATTTACATTCTTAAACCCTAAGACATTATTAATAGAGAAGTACAATATTTTCTGCTGATCTAATAAATAGGCCCAGTTAAGACTCAGGCTATTAAAAGACTTTGTTTTTTGGTTTAAAAAACCTTCAACATTGGGATTGGTATAAGTTCTTCCTGAAGCAAATCCATAGCTCGCTCCTACTTGACTTTTCCAATCCTCAATCCAATATTTAGCAACAACAGATAAGTTATGAGTATTTGCAAAATTAGGCTGCGCCTGCATTGGAAAGTTTCGGTAATCTCTTTCGGAATCTAACAAGGAGTAACTTACCCAGTAATCTACATTCTTAACGGTCTTACTATCTCTCCAGAACAAATCAATCCCTTTTGCATAACCAGAACCATTGTTATTGTAATTACTGTCAAAGCTTTCGAACTCTGTATCGTACTTAATCAAATCCATATAGTCTTTGTAATAAGCCTCTGCTCGGAATATTTGCCCATCGTTGTTTAATTGATAGTTTAGGATATAATGCGATGTTTTCTGCGCTTGTAAATCCTGTTCGAACTTTAAAATGTTTGAGGATGGATTTTGGTAGAAATCTCCATAAGCCAATGACACTTGACTTTTTCCTGAGGTTTTATAGGCTAATGATAGTCTCGGGGATACAGTAAACTCATCAAACACGTCGCTATATTCAGCCCGAATTCCAGCTTTCATAGCTAGTTTCTTAGAAAAGAAAATATCAGCTTCAGAAAAAATAGAGGAAATATTACTCTTATAACCATAGGTTTCGTCTACAAATCCGTTCTCAAAATCTTCATTAAAGTCGGTTGCAAAATACTCGCCACCAAAATTCAATTTAAAACTGCTACTAAAACGTCTTTTAAATTTTAACTTGAAATGAGCAGAGTTCTCGGTGTCTTGAATGTCATTGTCAATTACATTTACATTGTTCTTTGCATGAGTATAACTCAAACCTGTCGCGATACTCCAGACATCGTTAAGCATCCCTCGGTAAGAACCATTAACGTACAAATTGCTATTCTTTAGTTTAAAGTCCACACCCTCAGAAAGGTTGATATCTTCTTGAGTTAACTCGAAATTTGAAGAATCGAAAGCTGTGTATAATTTAAAAAGTCCATTATCGGTTCGATGTCTAAACACGGCTTCTCCTGCCAATCCTTCGTAAGGTTTATGCCATTCGTTTCTATCTTTAAAAATTGCCAAATAAGGCGCTAGATTAATATAAGAGGCATTTACGCTTATCGAACTCTTTTCCCATTTTTGAGTATTACCAAGGGTAGCACCTACCGTCATAATGCCAATGTCTGTTTTTTCTTGGTCTGGCTCATCGACTGTATTTAATAATAATACGCTTGATAAGGCTTGACCATATTCAGCAGAATAGCCTCCAGTTGAAAATGTAATACCATCAAACAGAAATGGCGAGTAACGACCTCGCGTTGGTATGTTGTTCGTTGTTGGTGTATAAGGTGTAAATACACGTATACCATCAATAAATATTTGCGTTTCATCCGCTTCTCCTCCACGGACAAATAATCGCCCGTCTTCGGCAACCGTTGTTGTTCCTGGTAATGTTTGTAATGCTCCAACAAAATCACCTAAAGCACTTGCCGTCGTCACCACATCTAATGGTTTTAGTACCGAAATTTTACTATTGTCCCCAGCTTCAAATGTTCCAGCTGATAATACAACGGTATCTAAAGCATTCATGTCATCTTTTAATTTCACTTTTAAATCTTTCATTGCTGATACATTACCATACATGGTAAATGTTTCGAAAGAGAGGTATGAGATAATTAAAGTTTGGTCTCCAGTTTCTTCAGTTGAAAAAGAAAACGCACCATCCTCTTTAGATGTTGTACCATCATAAGTACCTTCTAAATAGACATTAGCCCCTTCTATGGGCATTCCTTTAGAATCTGTAACAAATCCATTAATTGTAGACTGTGTAAATCCAATGACACTAGAAAATAAAAAGATAAAATTGATAAGTCGTTTCATGCTGATGATTTTATTCACGACGCTTTGGTCGCGACAAGTTTGATTGATGGTTCAAAAATCATAAGATTCCCTTCTTAAAAAAACTTATACCTACCGAACTGTTATTTTTTATAGATGAATTGAATTATAAGACTATTCCAGTTATATTTGAGTAACACATTAAACCATCATTTTATGAAAATCCTATGTTCCTTTTTCTTGTTTTTCCTTTCTAGCTTTTTAATTACTGCCCAACAAAACGTTGACAAGGTCTTGACTCAATTAGAGTCCAAAACTGAATTCTATAGTGATATAGCACAAAATATATGGGAGTTAGCTGAAATGGGTTACCAAGAAGAAAAAAGTAGTGCTTTACTTCAAAAGACACTTAAGAGCGAAGGTTTTAAAATTACCAAAGGTGTTGCTGGTATTCCAACAGCATTTATAGCCGAATATGGCTCAAAAGGGCCCGTTATTACTATCCTGGGTGAATACGATGCACTTCCAGGGCTATCCCAAAAAGCTATTGCAAAAAAAGAATCAGCTGGAAAAAAAGCAGGACATGCCTGCGGGCATCATCTCTTCGGCACAGCATCCACAGCAGCTGCTATTAGTGTAAAGAATTGGCTTAAGGAGAATAAGGTTGATGGGCAAATCAGATTCTATGGGTGTCCAGCTGAAGAAGGGGGGTCTGGAAAAGTATATATGACGCGTGCAGGCTTATTTGATGACGTCGATGTGGCATTACATTGGCATCCTAGCTCAGTGAATGCAGCCAATCCTGGAGCAGCATTAGCAAATAAATCTGCTAAGTTTAGATTTTATGGAGTGTCTGCTCATGCGGCCGGAGCTCCTGAAAGAGGACGTTCGTCTCTCGATGCCGTTGAGAGCATGAATTATATGGTAAATATGATGCGTGAGCACATTCCTCAAGAAGCTCGTATTCATTATGTTATTACAGATGGCGGAAAAGCACCAAACGTTGTTCCTGATTTCGCTGAAGTATACTATTACGCAAGACATAACAAACGTGATGTTGTAATTGAAATTTTTGACCGTATTATAAATGCGGCTAAGGGTGCTGCCTTAGGAACCGACACTACTATGGATTTCGAAATGATTGGCGGTACACATGAATTATTGTCAAATTTGACCTTACAAGAATTAATGTACGACAATTTAACAGCGATTGGAGGTATAACCTATAATGCTGAAGAAAAAGCCTTTGCAACCGAGATTTCAAAGAGTTTAGGTCAAGATGCTCTAGATACGAGATACTCCGAAGGTGTGGTGCCATTTACAAAAAACGCTAGAGCCTATGGTTCTACCGATGTTGGTGATGTAAGTTTTGCTGTCCCTACGGTTGGTATGGGAGCTGCTACTTGGGTACCAGGAACACCTGCACATAGCTGGCAAGCAGTTGCTTCTGGAGGCACATCAATCGGGACCAAAGGGATGATGGTAGCTGCAAAAACCTTGACTAAAACTGCAATTGATTTATTTTCAAATACTGAAATCATTGAAAAAGCTAAAGCAGAGTTTATTGAAAAAAGAGGTAAGGATTTTAAATACATTCCCTTATTAGGCGACCGTCCACCAGCTTTGGATTATAGGAATTGATTAGTTATTTATATGAGTCTATTAAACAGAACTTTATTCCTAGGATTTTTCCTATTCATGTTTGCATGGGGTGGGCAAAAAAATCTAAAAAAAGATATTAGAGATGAGTTACCTAAAAACTTTTTCCAACGTTGGGAATTAAATTATGGTATGGCTAATGGTCAAAAAGTCAGTGACTTACCTAAGTCTCCCAGTAACGATTATAAGTTTAATAAAGATGAAACCTATATTCTCTATTCAATAAATGGTGGAAGTATAGTCGGAAAGTGGGAGTACAATGGTACTGAGAATTGCATCTATACTAGACGGGATGATGGTCAATTCAATGGTAAAATAATAGAAATGAAAGTAGACAGCTTTATACTTATTCTTTATGGTGAAGATATTACGGACACTCCTTTTGAGAATTTGCGATTCTACTATAAACCAAAATCTGAATGAAAATTATCCAAAAAATTTGACTTACTTCTTAAAAGTCCTAATAATGAACCTAGCTGCTTTATCAAGATTGATATAATTATAAGTTCAACTGATGTACACAATAACGCGATTCCTAAAACCTAAAAGCGTTATATATTCATAGTATTAGCTCCAAAATCAGTACTGTAAAGATACGAAATACGGCACTTAAACACTATTTTTAAAAAATGTTTTATCTATCTGTAACATAATAAAAACTTATGCTACTTATAGGTACTAACCTAATTAAATTGACGAAGGAACTCGAACATAGTTTTGTTGAACAATTAGAAAAACATCAAAATATTGTGCATAAAGTATGTAGACTTTATACCAATAATCAAGATGCTCATAACGATTTGTTTCAAGAGATTACGATACAACTATGGAAAGCGTATCCTAAGTTTAGAGGGGATTCTAAATTCAGCACTTGGATGTATCGTGTTGGCCTTAATACTGCCATCACGCTCTACAGAAAAGGAAAACGTTCAATTAATACACAGCATATGGACGATGTCTTATTCAAGGTGAAAGCCGAAGAATATGATGATACAGAAGAACAGCAACTAAAATTATTATATAAAGCAGTACATCAACTCAACGATATAGAAAAGGCCTTGGTTTTTCTGTATTTAGAAGATAAGAATTATAGAGAGATTAGCGACACTATGGGGATAAGTGAAGTTAATGCAAGAGTGAAGATGAATCGAGTGAAAACAAAATTAAGAACCATATTAAATCCGTAAGATTATGGATGAGTTAGAGTTATTAAAAAAAGATTGGCAAAGAGATGCCTTAGCGTATCCGCAATTATCTGCCAAAGAAATATATCCGATGCTATTGAAGAAATCGTCTTCGATTGTTAAATTGTTATTTTACATTAGTATAGCTGAACTAGTGTTCTGGGTTTTGTTAAATTCTGTTCCATTCCTATTTGATTCTTATCGAGAGAGTTTTGATAATATGACCATGAACAAATCCATGTTTTATGGTATTACCGCATTTACTTATCTTATAATTTTTGTATTTATCTATTTATTATACAAATCTTACAAATCCATTTCTGCAGCAGATACTGCAAAAGGGTTAATGGAGAGCATTCTTCGTACTCGAAAAGTCATAAAGTATTATGTCCTTTATAATTTAATTTTTGGTGGCATTTTTATGATAATCAGTTTTTATTATTCCATAAATGGAAATCCTGAAGTAGCAAAACAACTGGAGTTAGTTCAAGCTGAAGGAAAAGAAACTATTTTCTGGCTTGCCACAATTGGAATGCTAATCTTAGCACTTTTAGTTTTTGGGCTTTTTATTTGGTTGTTTTACAGATTGATTTATGGTATTCTTTTAAAACGTCTCAATCAAAATTATAAGGAGCTAAAAAAGTTAGAGGTATAAAAACTACCACTCTCGCTTTTTATGCAAAGCTTCTTCTGCTTCAATTTCTTCTTTAGGAATTACTTTTAGGAAAGATGGATGTTGCTCGATAGCATATTCTATTTTTTCCACAATACTTGCTATGTCTTCGTTTTCATAGTCAATATCCAATGGTTCTTTAATTTCCATGGATTGAAGAATATTCTTCTTCTTAACTCTTAACCCTTTTTTATCGAAAGAACGTCTAAATCCATCAATAACTATAGGCACTACGATAGGCTTATATTTTTTAATGATATGAGCTGTTCCCTTACGAATGGGTTTAAAAGGCGTCGTCGTCCCTTGAGGAAAGGTAATGACCCAACCGTCGTCAAGAGCCTTGCCAATACTGGAAATATCACTCATTTTAACTTGTCTATTCACATCTTTTCCCTCGGACCTCCAAGTACGTTCAATACTAATTGAGCCTACATAAGCCAATATTTTTGGTAATAGCCCTGCTTTCATAGTTTCAGCTGCCGCGACATAATAAATATTAAGTTTAGGATTCCATAGATAACCCACATTTTTTATGGAATCTACTCTCCCACTTAAACTTGCATTAAATACGTGAAACATGGCTACCACATCTGCGAAATATGTTTGATGATTAGAAATAAACAAGACATTAGCATCTGGTAAATTTTTAATTATCTCTGAACCTTCTATCTGGAGTTCATTAAATCCACGGAAACGTTGATGAGTCATGACACCAAGAATCCTAATGAGCCATTTTTTTAAAAAGAGAATATGTCCGAAAGGGTTTTCCTTAAATAATCCCATGAATAGTTTTAGTTGATACTGAAGTTGCATTCAGCACAGGTTGATTATAGCAAATGTAACAAAACGAACAAATTAAAGCGTCGCTTTTAAAATATCTTTGATTTCACTCAACATCATCGCTGTCGCACCCCAAACCACATGTCCGTTGAGTTTAAATGCAGGAACCTCAACATCAACCTTATAGGATGTAGAAACCGATTTACTTATAACATAGGTATCATCAAGAATATCAAATAACTTCACTTCCAGTATATCTTCCACTTCATCTTCCTGCCTTACAAATTGCGGTCTAACACTTGTATAACCTAAAAAAGGTTGCACGAAAAAATTACTGGGAGGAATGTACACATCTGTTAGTTTTTTTATAATAGAAACGTTCTTTTCTAGGACTCCAACTTCTTCAAATGCCTCACGGAGCGCTGTATGCTCTAAAGATTCGTCGTCGTCTTCCACGCTTCCTCCAGGAAACCCAATTTGCGCTGAATGAACACCTTTATAAGTCTTCCTGAGAATCAAGACTAAGTGAGTTTCATTTTGGGCATCTGGGTACAATAAAGCCAATACAGCAGATTGTTTTGCATTTTTAATGTTCTCACCTTGTCTTTTAACCAATTCTTGTCTAAAAGGTGGTACCATTTTAAACTGAGAAGTTTGCCCTGGAAGTGAGATATTTTCTATTTTTGAAATTGACTTTAGAATATAATCAAATGTCATTTATGAGATACCTTGTTATTATTTTATGCCTATTGATTCTAAACTGTGAAGATAAACAAACTTCAAAGAACACAGCTCAAGAAAACATAACCAAACCTGAAGTAGAAAAACCCATTGAAGAACAAATACCTTCTCAACCAGAACGCGAATTTCCATTGCTGAATGATAAAAATGCCATGGAATTCTTTCTCCAGTATGACAAAGAACATAAAGAAAATAAAGTAAGAATAACTACAGATTTCGGAGGGATTGATATTCTTCTTTTTGACAAAACGAAGTTTCATAGATCTAACTTTATATTCTTGACCAAACAAGGCTATTTTGATCAAACTCAATTTTACCGCATCGTAGATAATTTCATAATTCAAGCAGGTAACAGTGATGAAAAAGAAATTCGAGAAAAACGCATTGAGATTGGAAAATACTTATTACCCCCTGACACAAAAAGAGGCTACAAACACCACAGAGGAATGGTATCTATGCCTAGTAGCGAAATAGAAAACCCTTATAAATTGGCTTCTCCTTATGAGTTTTTCATAGTACAGAGTCCAACAGGAGCCTATCACTTAGACGGCGACTACACCATCTTTGGAAAAGTAACCAGAGGCATGAACGTCGTTGATAAAATTGCAAAACAAAAAGCAGATGGTAGAGGTTGGCCAGATCATAACATCTATATCCGTAAAGTTGAAATTATCAATTAAGATTTTTTTAAAACAAATTATCATGATATTGATTAACTTGAGGAACAGAATACTAAAACTAAACCAATGATAATCAAGAAAACTATTCAATCGCTAAAAATTATTTTACTGAGTTCGGTAATGATAATTACTAGTTGTAAAGAAAACGCAGAAAAAAAGGACATGGCAATGAGTGACAATATTCTACTCCAAGAATACGCCGGACCATATGGAGGCGTTCCTGCTTTTGACAAAATGAAAGTGGAGAACGTTAAATCCGCTGCTACTGAAGGTATGCAACAAGGTCTCAAAGATATTGAAGCCATTGCAAATAATGAAGATGCACCATCGTTCGAAAATACTATAGAAGCGATGGAACGTGCTGGAGAAGGTCTTAACAATTTCTTTTCCTATTATGGGATTATGAGTAGTAATGTCTCTTCGCAGGAATTTAGGGATGTGCAAGCTGAATTAGCACCTAAGTTTTCAGAATACTCTTCGAAGATTAATCAAAACGAAAAGCTATTCCAAAGAGTTAAAACCGTTTACGACAACGCTCAGAAAAACCCTTTGGATGCTGATCAGATGCGTGTTCTGGATTTGACCTATAAGGGCTTTGAAATGAATGGTGCCAATCTGGATGCTGAAAAGAAAAAACGCTATGCAGAAATCAATAAGGAATTATCTTCTCTTTACACGAAATTCTCCAATAATGTACTTCATGATGAAGAGAACTACATTACCTATTTAACTAAAGACCAATTAAGCGGTCTTTCTGAAGGCTTTATTAAATCTGCCGCAAAAATTGCAACTGATAATGGTAAAGAAGGTATGTATGCTATTACCAATACAAGATCATCAATGGATCCCTTCTTAACTTACTCTACCGAAAGGGAATTGAGAAAGAAAGTTTGGGAAAACTATTATTCACGTGGTGATAATGGCGATGAATATGATAATAATAAGATTATCGCGGACATTTTAAAACTTCGTCGTGAACGTGTTGAACTGCTTGGCCATAAAAACTATGCTGAGTGGCGTTTGCAAGACCGAATGGCAAAAACTCCAGAAAATGCTATGGCCCTTATGGAAGCTGTCTGGCCAGCAGCTATAGCGCGTGTTGCCGAAGAGGTTGCCGATATGCAAGCGGTTGCTAATACCAACGGTGATAATATTACTATTGAGCCTTGGGACTACCGTTATTATGCTGAAAAAGTAAGGCAGAAAAAATATGATTTAGACTCAGATGAAGTTAAACAATACTTACAATTGGATAAATTGACTGAAGCTATGTTCTATGTAGCCGGAAGATTGTTTAACTATAATTTCGAACCTGTTCCAGAAGGAAGTGTTCCTGTGTTTCAAGAAGATGTAAAAGTTTGGGAAGTGACTGATAAAGATTCAGGAGAGAACATTGGGCTTTGGTATTTAGACCCTTATGCGCGTCCAGGAAAACGTTCGGGTGCTTGGGCAACGACTTACAGAAGCCATACAACATTTGATGGTAAGAAAAATGTATTAGCATCTAACAACTCTAATTTTGTGAAGCCTGCTCCTGGAGAAGCTGTTTTAGTATCTTGGGATGATGCAACCACCTTCTTCCATGAATTTGGACATGCTTTGCACTTCTTTTCTTCCAATGTAAGATACCCAACACTTAATGGTGGCGTCAGAGATTACACAGAGTTTCAATCACAATTATTAGAAAGATGGCTATCTACTGACGAAGTTATTAATCAGTTCTTGGTTCATTATGAGACAGGCGAACCAATACCAGCTTCTTTAGTGGAAAAAATCAAGAAAGCATCAACATTCAATCAAGGTTTCGGAACTACAGAATATTTGGCATCGGCATTAATTGATATGAAAATACATCTAGCTGACCCAGAAAACATTGACGTTGATAAGTTTGAACGCGAAACACTTGACCAACTCAAGATGCCAAAAGAATTACCAATGCGTCATAGAACGCCACATTTTGGACATGTATTCTCAGGTGAAGGTTATGCTACAGCGTATTACGGATATATGTGGGCTGATGTATTGACGTCTGATGCATCTGAAGCTTTTAGAGAAGCTGAAGGTGGATTCTATGATAAAGAAGTAGCTGACAAACTTGTAAAGTACTTATTCGCTCCGAGAAACTCCATGGATCCAGCTGAAGCTTACAGAAAATTCCGAGGAAGAGATGCTAAGATAGAAGCGCTAATGAGAGATCGAGGGTTTCCTGTTCCAGAAGAATAAATAAATGTCATAAAAAAACCTGCTTTAAAAAAATTAAACAGGTTTTTAAATTATCAATCAGTTTCTACTTAACTGTATAGCGCGCCATTTTCATTGTGCTGCCATCTATCATATTTACAAAATTAACTACCGATGTATCCTTCATAAATTTGCGCATCGATGCCTCAGCATCTGAATTAGTTTCCCAATACACAATTACAACTACTTCATTCATATCTTCAGAATAACCACTTTAACGGCTCATGTATCCTGGCTGTTTACTTGTATAAATTTCTTCGATTCTTGCATCTTCTTTCCAAAAGTCGTTAGCATTTACAGCAGATTTATATTTAAACGTAGTAACTTCTATTACATAAGGCTTGTCCATAGTCTCTTTGCTTTGTTGACAACCAAAAAAGGTTATCAAAATCAAGGTAAATAATAGACTTCTCATTAATTGGGAAAATTAAATTTACCATTCTCGTTTTTCCAAGTCTCTTTGGCTGCAATAGTTTCCATTACGTCCCAATGCTCGGCAATTTTACCATTTTCAACTCTAAACAAATCATAGAATGAAGTAGGTTGTCCAGCAAAAGTTCCCTCGCTAATGGCTAATACAAAATTACCTTCTCCTAATACCTTATGAGTAGTTGAGTAGACCATTGATACACCTTGCTTTGCCATAGCTTCTAACGCATTACCTAACCCCGACAAACCATCTCCAATAGCAGGATTGTGTTGCATATAGTTATCACCTTCAAAATATTTGGTGACTTTATCCATCTCCCCTTTTACTAAAATAGTCTCCACAAAATCTGCTACTAATTGTTTGTTGGCATCCGTTTTATCTAAATCTTTAATCTTAGTGGCACCGTCAATTTGGGTTCGCCCACTTGGGTTTGGTGGCTGAACCTCTAATAAATTGTCCCAATGCTCCACAATCTTTCCTTCTTCAAATCGGAAGACATCAAAACCTACTTTTGGTCCAAAGAAATCATATAAAGTGTGCGTAAAAACATAATCTCCATCTTGATAGGCTCTTATTACTTTGGCTTTAAAACCACCTTCTGGAGCATGCTTAATCACTTCTCCAAATCCTTGTAACCCATCTCCAACAGCCAAATTGTGTTGAATATATTTTTCAGGGTTGATATATGTAATTGGCTCTTTTGCTCCTGTTTCTAAACTTTCCAATACGGCTATAGCCTTCTCTTTGTTAGATACTTCCATTGTTTTTTCTATTTTATTGATTTGATTTGTTTTTTCAGTCTCTTTTTCAAACTTACAAGAGACTAAAACCGTTATTAACGTTAATGTGAATATTACTTTTTTCATTGTATAAAAATTTATGCAACAAAAGTATTCGCTTAACTAAGGATGAGAAAGGTGAAAACAACTCTTAAAAGGGTAAATATCGAACCTAATATTTCAATTATACTCCTTTTTGAATGAATTAGGGGTTAATCCTGTAAATTTCTTGAAATACTTAACAAAATTCGTGGGTTCATTAAAACCTAATCTATAGGCTAATTCATTACTCTTAATTGATGAATTAATAAGTCTTCTTTTTGCTTCTAAAACGACAAACTCATCAATGAAATTCTTTGCAGTAATGTCAACTATGTCTTTACAGACACTATTTAAATGCTTATAAGTAATATTGAGTTTTGAAGCATAAAAATCTGCATTCCGACTTTTGGTAAAATTAGCTTCCACCAAATTCTTAAACCTCAAGAATAATTCTAGTTTATTAGATTGTTTAACATGGAAGGTTTGAAATTGTTTTAATTCTTCCAGCTTAGAAAAGATAATAGTATATAAACTGTCACAAATCATTCGCTTGTTATAAACGTTAGAATTCTTGTAGAATTCTTTAAAAAACAAATCGATATAGTGACCAACATTTGAACTTTCAGGTATTTGAATCTTTGGTGAAAACAAGTGAGAAGTAAAAAGTCTGACAATTTCATTCCTAGGTAGCTTATTTAGCTGTTCTTTTAAGTAATCATCCGTGAATAACATTAAATACCCTCTTAGTTCTTCTTCAAACTTGAATGCATTTGCCTGACCTTTTGAAACATATAGTAGTGTATTTTCCCTAATATCATGCCAAACAAAATCAACCATTTGCTTACTACTTCCAGATGTGTATAAAACTATCATATTGAATGCAAGTTGGTGTGGTCTTTCTGGGTTATGGTCTAGATCCTCCAATCTGTCTCTAAGACTCTCAATAGTTAATATTTCTATACCATAATCAAAAGATACATTGGATTTATAAGGTATGCTAGGTAGTTCCTTTGCCATATTAAAGTTCATTCTTATACAAACTTGGCAAACTTATCTTGAATTTGACAGCAAGTAATCTAGCAATAATCACCACTATTCCAGCAATAACGAATATCCAATTATTATCTATTGGCAAGAATCTTAAAGCAAAATAAGTTATTCCGCCAAGCATACATGCTGTGGCATAAATCTCTTTCCTGAAGATTACCGGTATTTCATTGCATAGAATATCTCGAATTACGCCTCCAAAACAAGCAGACATTGTTCCTAAAGCAATACAAATTATAGGGTGTAATTCTGTATTTAAACCCTTTTCAATACCAACAACAGTGTACAAACCAATACCAATTGTGTCAAACAAAAAGAGGGAAGTTCTTAAATAATTAATCTTATTTCTAACTAGAATAGCAAAAATTGTAGATCCAAAAATCACATAGGTAAAGGTCATATCTTTCATCCAACTTACTGGAGTCGGCCCAATAAGGATGTCCCTTAAAGTACCGCCTCCAATAGCGGTTACAAATGCAATAATCAGAATCCCAAAAGGGTCCATGCGTTTCTGCATCGCCACTAATACACCAGATATGGCAAAGGCAATTGTTCCAAGGATATCAATAGTATAAAACATAATTACATGTCTTGGGTGTAGTAGTTGTAATCCTTAAGAACAGTATCTATAAACTGCATATCATTACTACTAGCATCTAAGGATTTTAATTCTATAACTTCCATAATCTTCTTACGGAGTTTAATAAGTGTTGGATAGTCTTTAGATTTTTTAGCCGTTAAAAAAGTATCCTTAATAATACGCGCATCGTTATCGGATAATCTTATAACACTTGGATATGTAGGTACATAATCCGATTTTAGATCTTCAAGAATGGTATGACTAATATTAATTTTGTTATCCAATTTTATCACAGACGTACCAGCGGCAATATCACCTAATCTCTGGCTTTTTTTACTTGTTACTATGGCTATCAAAGCAATAACACCACTCATAATATCAAAATCAACAATACGCATAAACCATCGAATTACATAATCTGCTAAGGAAGCTTGGTATCCATCAATTTTAACCACTTTAATCTTCATGATTCGTTTACCTATTGTCTGCCCGTCTAGAAGTGTTTCGAAAATTAAAGAGTAAAACATTACAGGCAAATAAAACAGAAGAAAAACAGCAATTTGAGACCACTGGTCCATATCTTCAATCCAATCTGTAATATTAAAAATGTTAAAAGCTAGCTGATATATAACAATAACATAAGCAATCTTTATAATTAGGTCTATTAGGTAAGCTAAAAGTCTTTCTCCCACGCTTGCTGCCATAAATTTGATATTGACATTTTGCGTGGTGTTTATTTGTAACTCTACCATAAAAATTGTTTATTTGAAATGTATGAGGGAAGTCGCATTCATCAAGCAAAATAAAGAAAAATGGTTGGATTTTGAAAATGCCATTTTTAGTAATAGTCTAAAGAATCCTGATGAATTAGCCACTCAATATATTCAACTAGTGAACGACCTCTCCTATGCACAAACTTATTACCCGAAAAGTAAAATAATAAAGTACCTAAATAACCTTACGGCTAAGGCTTTCCAGAAAATATATAAGACAAAAAGAGAAGACACCAATCGTTTTGTCGCCTTTTGGAAAACAGAAGTGCCTTTAATAGTTTATCAATACAGACGTTATGTACTATATGCCTTTATTATTTTCGGCCTAGCAGTTAGTATTGGTGTAGTTTCTGCAGCCAATGACGAAAGCTTTGTTAGGCTTATCTTAGGAGATTATTATGTTAATATGACCCTTGAAAACATTGAAAAAGGAGACCCTGTGGCCGTATATAAAAGCGGTAGCAATTGGGGGAGTTTTGTAGGCATCACATTAAATAACCTTTTTGTTGGGCTTAAATCTTTTGTTTATGGCATTTTTGGAGGGCTAGGTACTGGCTTAGTCATGTTATACAATGGCATCATGCTTGGTTCGTTTCAATACTTCTTTCATAGAGAAGGTGTTTTATGGGAAAGTGTTCGTGGTATTTGGATACATGGCGCTATGGAAATTTTTGCCATAGTTATCGAGGGTGCGGCTGGATTAATGCTAGGAGCTAGTATTTTATTTCCAAAGACCTTTTCAAGAATGACCTCATTTAAACGAGGCTTTAGAGATGGTGTTAAGATATTAATAAGCACCTTCCCTTTTACATTCGCTGCTGGTTTTCTAGAAGGATTTGTCACGCGATACTCTAATACAATGCCCAATTGGTTATCGGTTGCTATAATATTAACAACCTTAGGCATCATTTCCTATTACTATCTTATTTACCCATTTATTGTACATAAAAAATTAAAATCTAGCTATGCAACTATATAAATCGAGAGGATTTAGTGAATATTTTGGTGATACCTTTTCATTTTTAAAAGCCAATGGATCTCATTTTTTTAAACACTATTTTATTGTAACTGGAGTATTTCTGTTGATTCTTTTGGTGTTTGGTTATTTCGTAATGCAATTTTATACAGAGTTCTTAACGTCTACATTAAACAATAACAGTACGAATGTCTTTGAAGAATACATGAATAATAACGGTGGCCTTTTTATATTATTCCTATTGGTATTCTTTATAATAGCCTTATTCGCTGGAGTTATTTCCTATGGTTATATGCCAATCTATTTCCAATTATTTACAAAGAATTCAGGCAAGAATTTTGGTACAAGCGAAATAGTAAATGCTTATAAAAAACATATCGGCAAACTTGTTGTCTTTATGTTGGCAGGTATATTATTAGGTATAGTTCTGATGATACCTATTGCCATTGCTGGCTTTTTATTAATAATTACCATAGTTGGTTTTTTACTATTACCTCTGTTAATTGGCTTAGTAATGCTATTATATACAGGAACGCTAATTGAATATCTCGAGGGCAAGAAAGGTTTTTTTGATTGTTTTGGATATGCATGGAAACTCATAACCACCAAATTCTGGGCGGCAGTTGGTTGTGTCGGTATTTTTTATTTTATGAGTTATGTCACTCAACAAATAGTCTCTTTGATTCCGTATATTTTTGGTATGGCTAGTATGTTCACAACGATTGAACAAGGTAATAACGACCCAACGCAAGTAGTAGATTCGATGAGCATTGTTATGATGATTGTGTTTTTTGTATCATTTATTGTAGGTGCTGTTTTAGGGAGTATTGTTAACATAAACCAAGGTATTGTTATCTATAGCTTAAAAGAAGAAAACGAGAATATTAATACCATTAGCGATATTGATTTAATAGGTTCGGGTGATTAAAAAACAAATTACATACCTACTATTAATTGCTATTTCCTTTTGTTGGAAGCCTATATTAGCACAATCCAATATTTCGCAGGATACACTTATTATTGACACTTCTGAAATTAAACCTAGACATTTTGAAGATTTAAAAGATAAATATCAAGGAGAAGATTACATCTATGAATACACTACTGAGAATTCTGGTTGGTGGTCACGTTTCAAACAGTGGTTAAGTGATTTCTTTAAAGATCTTTTTGATTTCGAAACCCAACAAAAAGCAAATGATGTAACGGACATCTTGCTTAAGATAGGCGGTGTGATTATTTTTTTATTAGTTATTTACTTCATCTTTAAGGCAGTTATGAATGACGAAGGTTCGTGGGTATTTGGCAAGTCTTCGGATAAGAATATCATTCCGGTAACCGACATCGAACAAAACCTCAGCATTACCGATTTCAACAAACTCACAAAAGATGCTGAAAAAAACAATGAGTATCGATTGGCTATACGCTACTACTATTTATGGTTACTTAAAAAACTGACTCAGGCTGAATTAATCGAATATGATGTAGAAAAAACAAATAGTGATTACCAAAACGAAATCACTTCAAAAAATTTAAAGGATGATTTCTCTTATACATCATACCTTTATAATTATATCTGGTACGGAGAATTTGACGTCAACGAACAACAGTACGATAAAGCTAAAAATGCGTATACAAAACTCCTGAACACCATCAAGTCATGAACAAGACCATAAAGATATATATCGGCATCTTGGTTTTGCTTTTTGGAGGAGCAATACTCATTGAATATAGTAAGCCCAAGGCTATAGACTGGCGCCAAACTTATAATGAAACGCATAAAATACCTTACGGGACTTATGTGCTTTTTAATGAATTACAATCTATTGTAAAGAGTGATTCAATAGAAACCATAAGAGTAACACCCTATGAATATTTTGACAAGTATTACAACTGGCAGGATTCTGCTTACAATACTCGTGGTACATACATGCTTATAGACGGCGTCCAAAACCTTGATAATGTTTCAGCACAAGAGTTGTTAGACTTTGCTTCTTATGGCAATAATATTTTCATATCCACAAATTATCCCCCTATTAAATTCCTTGACACTTTAAAAATTGAAGTTCAAAACGATTATAGCTTAAGTGGAAAAGCAAAACTAAAACTTGCAAACTCTATCTTTAAAGAAGACTCAATCACTATCGAAAAAGGGTTGAATAACATATACTTCTCAAAATTAGATTCTGTAACTACTACTGTTTTAGGCTATCAAGAATTTAAAAATGAAGAAAGAGATCGCATAAATTTCGTTAAGATTAATCATGTTAACGGAAACATATACTTGCACCTTCAACCAGCTGCTTTCACAAACTACCAGTTACTAAAAGATGATCATAAAAAATATGCTGCCTCTGTTTTGTCTTATCTTCCTGATGCACCAATTTTTTACGACTCTCGCAACAAAACGTCCAAGGATCTTGGAAATTCTGTAATGCGATACATATTGAAACAACCAGCATTAAAATGGGCTTGGTTTATGGCATTAATAACGATGTTAGTTTTTATGATATTTAATGCAAAACGGAGACAACGCATTGTACAAGTTATAAAACCACTTACAAATACAACTGTTGATTTCACCAGAACGATAGGCAATCTATACTACGAAACCAAAGATCATAATAAACTTATTGATAAAAAAATAACCTACTTCTTAGAGCATATAAGACGTGTTTATTACCTAGATACACAATTGCTAGATGATAAGTTCATGCACAATCTTGCTTTAAAAACTGGGAAAGATAAAGTTGAAACCAAAAAATTAATTGATCTTGTAGCTAGATTACGAGCCAAGCAGATGTGCACAGAAGACGATCTGCTTAAACTCAATAAAGCTATCGAGAGTTTTTAT
>CALDUJ010000126.1 GCA_937923735.1 uncultured Flavobacteriaceae bacterium
ATTTCTTAAAGATGATGAGCAACTGCTGACAAATGCCCAAGAAGATAAAACCAAAGGGATGCGTCAGATGCGTTTTACATCTTTGGATGACATCAATAAAAATAGTGTTCTGAATTACGTTAAGGAAGCCATAGAAAATCAAAAATTAGGAAAGGAAATAAAGCCTGCAAGGACTAGCAGTAAAAAAGAAGTCATAATCCCTAAAGAACTTCAGGTCGTACTAAAAAAAGACAAAGAACTAAATACTTGTTTTTTGGCATTCACACCTTCTAAGCAAAGAGAATATTGCGAATATATAGATTCCGCCAAACGTGAAGCTACAAAGCAAACACGACTCGAGAAAATCATTCCTATGATATTAAATGGTGTTGGGCTAAACGATAAATACAAGAATTGTTGAAATAGTCTTCAGTTTACTGTCTCAGTAAGCAGTAAAAACTAAAAAAGCTTCAAATTAAAATTTGAAGCTTTTCTATTCCATTAATAGAAACTATTATTTCTTAACTGCAGGAGCTGTGTTTAGCTTTTTGCTCATTTCCATAGAAATAGCTGAGCGGTCAAACTTAACTTTACCAGACATAGTTTCTAGTACGCAGCTATTATCTTTATCATTAAGCTCTACAACTTTAGCGTACATACCGCTTTTGGTAATAACCTTGTCTCCTCGCTTTAATTCGTTATTGAATTTTTTTTCATTCTTGGCTCTTTTCATTTGCGGTGCAATCATAAAGAAATACACTACTAAGAACATCAAGATAAATGGCAAAAATGCGCCAATTCCTCCGTCTCCCATTCTAATTAATCGTGGTTATGACCTTCGTGGCCTGGTTTAGTACTAGATTTTTTTGCAGTACTTGCCTGAATTGGAGCAGCTGGTTTTAATCCTTGAGCAGCAGCATTAGGATTGTTAACGTTAGCTTTAATACGAACCACCTCATTACCTTTAGCAGTATTTGCTACAACAGTAAGAGATTTTGTTACCATACCATTTCCTTTTCCGTTAAACTTAACAGTAAACTTGCTAGATTCTCCTTTAGCAAGTGGTGTTCTGTCCCAGTTTTGAGGCACAGTACAACCACAAGTACTTTTTATATCAGTTACTACTAATGGCGCATCACCAACATTTGTATAAGAGAAAACTGTTTCAACTGGTGTACCATCTTGAATGGTTCCAAAATCATGCTCAGTCTTATCAAACTCAATAACTGGTAGTTTTCCAGCATTAGCATCACGCTTTGCCGCTTCTGCTACATTTTCTTCTTTTATCTTACTAGATGCATCTTCCTTACATGAAGTGAATACAACTAAGGAAAGTGCGCAAACACTTAAAATTAATTTTTTCATAATATTCAATTTTGATTTGTTGCCGCTAAAGTACTAATTATTTTAAAAACAATTTAGCGTATTACATCAATCCACGACCTGCCTTATTCAATTTACCTGCCGCTTTATACTCTCCAACTAACTTATCCAATATACCATTAATAAACACACTGCTTTTGGGAGTAGAATATTCCTTGGCAATTTCCAAGTATTCATTGATTGTCACCTTTACAGGAATAGATGGAAATTTCTGAAATTCGCAAATAGCCATTTTTAGCAAAACTGAATCTAAGGATGCAATGCGATCACTATCCCAGTTCGTAGTTTTTTGAGCGATTTCTTCTGAAAATTCATTAGAGTTAAGAATCGTTTTAGTAAACAAATCAACACCAAATGTCATATCCTCCTCATCCTTATACAAAGGCGGTAAGAAGTGATTGACAGTTGAATTAGGCTTTGTTTTTCTGAGTAGCTTTAATATTGAAGTATTGACTAATGGTAGATCATCCAACCAAGTGAGTTGTTTATCTTCTATGTATTCGTATAATTTGTCGTTAGGTGCAATAACATTCTTAAATAGTGACACCACAAAATCCAAATCTTCTTTAAAAGAAGAGGAAGCTTGTTTCATATAATCAAGATAATCTGAACTTTTAAGCATTTCCTTAAATAGGATATCTATATACTCATCATCAACTTGCCAATTGGTTAATTTTCGACTTTTTAATTCTTCCCGTAGTGGTTCATTACCTCTTAGCGATATTAATATCTGATTTTCAATAAATTTTTTATTTGGGTCCTTCTCTTCCTGAGTTGCGAGATGCTTTTGCTGAGACTTATTTACATAATCTTCCGTCTTTTTATGCAATTCCGGAAGAATGGCTATCATTAACAGATAGAGGTTGTACATACTATCAATACTATATTTTAGGAATTTAGTACTCGATTTTAAGTCATCTCCTTCTTGGCCATCAAAACTAAAAAGTGATTGCATCACTTTAACACGTATATGTCTTCTGTTAAGCATATTTACAAAGAACTTTAAATGAATAACGCGAAAACTTATATTTAGTTTTCGCGCTACAAAAATAGTATTATTTAAGCATCTTCCTACTTAGCATTTTCTTTTTTTCTCTCAGCAATCCTTGCTTCGGCAATAGTCATTGCAGATTGATGAGCTGTCATATTATTTGCCTTTGAATTCTCTAAAATCTCCAGTGTTGTATTGAAAATATTTTCGGTCTTTCGCATGATTTCTTTTTTGTCATACCCTTCTAGTTCAGCATAAACGTTGATAATCCCTCCTGCATTAATCAAAAAATCCGGGGCATACACGATGCCTCGCTCCTGTAAAATCTTACCGTGTACATCTTCGTTTGCTAATTGGTTGTTAGCAGCACCAGCAATTACTTTAGCCTTAATTCTATAAATTGTTTCATCATTTATAGTTGCTCCTAAAGCACAAGGCGCATAAACATCTACATCTTCTGAATATAAATCGTTTCCTTCATAAATCTCCACACCATACTTCTTAGCCACATCATACAAGCGTTCAGGGTTGATGTCATCAATTATGACTTTAGCACCTTCATCCGTCAAATGTTCTACAAGAGATTCACCAACATGACCAATGCCTTGTACAATAACTTTTTTATCTTCCATGTCATCACTCCCAAATTTAAATTTGCAAGCGGCTTTGACGCCCATGTATACACCATATGCTGTAATCGGTGAAGGATTCCCAGCACCACCTTGAGCTTCAGAAATTCCTGTAACGTAAGGTGTAACTGATCTTACCAAATCCATATCTGAAGTTTCCATTCCTACATCCTCGGCTGTAATGTATTTTCCGCTTAAAGAATGAACAAATTCGCCGAAACGTTTCATGAGTTCTGGTGTCTTCTGAGTTCTAGCATCTCCAATAATAACAGCCTTACCACCTCCAAGATTCAATCCTGTAATCGCTGCCTTGTAGGTCATGCCGCGAGACAAACGAAGTGCATCGTTTAATGCTTCCCATTCGTTCTTATAGTTCCACATTCTAGTACCTCCAAGCGCAGGTCCCAAAACGGTATTATGTATTCCGATTATTGCTTTTAATCCTGTATCTTTGTCGTTGCAAAAAACGACTTGTTCATGGTTATCAAAAGATAATTGTCCGAAGACTGGATCCACCTTATGCAAATCGTTTGAATTAATGATATCTGAAATCATTTATAGTTTATTTAGGGTACGACTGATTTTAAGCTTTCTTTAAAATCAGCATGCAAAAATAGCTTAATGATAGAGGTTTCGCAAAATAATTGATGTTAAATTATGAATATGACAATTCCTAAATCTAATTGAAGCCTTCTGTTAATGAAAGAACTACAGCATCTCAATAAATACTTTTATAAATACAGATTTCGATTACTGATAGGAATTTTTATAACGATAATCGCACGTGTATTCTTACTTTTTACACCAAGATTAGTAAGGGAAATAATAAATACGGTCGTCAAGTTTAAAGAGGGAGTAATTACTGATGAAGCTGTTTTTAGAGCTGAGATTCTTGAAGACATTCTTTGGATTATCGGAGCAGCTCTTCTTGCTGGCTTCTTTACATTCTTAATGAGGCAAACCATTATTAATGTATCTCGTTATATAGAATTTGACCTAAAAAATGAAGTTTACAAACAATACCAAAGGTTATCACTTAACTTCTACAAGAAAAATCGAACTGGTGACTTAATGAATAGAATTACAGAAGATGTAAGTGCCGTAAGAATGTATGCGGGTCCAGCTATAATGTACACTATTAACACAGTTACACTATTTGTTATTGCCTTATCGTATATGTTTCAGGAAGCTCCAAAGCTAACGCTTTACACCATTTTGCCGTTACCCATTTTATCACTCGCCATTTATAGGTTAAGCAAAGAAATACACAAGCGTAGTACCATTGTTCAAGAATATCTTTCTAAGCTTTCCACGTTTACCCAGGAGGCATTTAGTGGTATTTCAGTAATTAAGGCTTATAGTATAGAACCTCAAGTAAATTCAGATTTTAATGATTTATCTTCAGGAAGTCGTCAAAAACAATTGGATTTGGTTAAGGTAAGAGCATTGTTCTTCCCAATGATGATTTTATTAATTGGTGCAAGTAATTTACTAGTAATCTATATAGGCGGAAGACAATACATAGAAGGTGAGATAGAATTAGGAACCTTAACAGAATTCATCATCTATGTAAATATGTTAACATGGCCTGTAGCCACCATAGGTTGGGTAACTTCTTTAGTACAACAGGCTGAAGCGTCACAAAAACGTATAAATGAATTCTTAAAGGTTGAGCCTGAGATACAGAACAACTCTTTAGAACGCACCAATGTCGTTGGCGATATAGAATTTAAAAATGTACATTTCACCTATGACGACACTAATATAAAAGCCATAAAGGGCATTAGCTTTAAGGTAAATTATGGTGAAACCTTGGCAATTATTGGAAAAACAGGCTCTGGAAAATCTACTATCCTAGATCTTGTAGGAAGACTATATGATGTTGATGAAGGCGAAATAAGAATTTCCAATAAACCGATAGAAAACCTTCATCTTACGGATTTAAGAGAAAATATTGGTTACGTACCTCAAGATGCCTTCTTGTTTTCTGACACCATAAAAAACAATATAAAATTTGGCAAAGAAGATGCGACTGATAATGAAGTTATAGCGGCTGCAAAAAATGCTTCTGTTCATAGTAACATTAAGAAATTCAACAAAGGTTATAACACTATTCTTGGTGAGCGTGGTATTACACTTTCTGGAGGTCAAAAACAACGTGTATCTATAGCCAGAGCTATTATTAAAAAACCAAATATTCTTCTTTTTGATGATTGTCTTTCTGCCGTAGATACTGAGACTGAGGAGAAAATACTCAAAAATCTAGCAAAAGTATCTTCTGGAAAAACAACCATTATTGTAAGCCACAGAATCTCCTCGGCAAAAAACGCTGATAAAATTATTGTTCTTGATGACGGGAAAATCATCCAAGAAGGCACCCACGAAGACCTCGTAAACACGGAAGGTTACTATAAAGAGTTATACTTAAAACAGTTAAGCGAATCCACTTCCAGTAACTTATAATTGAATTTAATTCAACAATCATAGTTGTTTTAATAAGTATGTTGAAGAATTTTTAAAAAAGGACGATATAAAAAGAAATATCATAATTTTTTGTTTATATCCTTTTTTTTTAGATTTTTGAATCACTAAACAAAACAAAAAGTAAATGGGTAATCATGACATGATGGAGCAAGAAGAGATTTTCTCCAAAGTATTAAGAGCAGGAAGAAGAACGTATTTCTTTGATGTAAGAGCTACAAAAGCGCAAGACTATTATCTAACTATTACAGAAAGTAAGAAGTTTACAAACGATGATGGGTCTTTCCACTACAAAAAGCACAAAATATATCTTTATAAAGAAGATTTTTCTGAGTTCAGAGAGATTCTTGCTGAAATGACTGACTATATCATTGCCGAAAAGGGAGATGAAGTTATTAGTGAGCGTCATCAAAAGGATTTCAAAAAAGATTATGAGAACGCAGATGCAGCTGAAGGTGGAACAACATCAAACGATGAAGCTTCTCCAGAAAGCTTTACAGATGTTAGTTTTGACGACATATAAATTGAAGAATTTTTAAATATTAAAAACCGCTACCTAAACGTAGCGGTTTTTTTTATCTTTAACTTGAATTCTGTATTAGAACTTCGTTATGAAGGCTAAAACAGCAATAAAATATATCTTTTTTAATTTTAAGAATAGCATCGTTATGGTTCAAATTAAAAAAGAAGGGAAATGTTATATTTTGAAGCTGTTTTAGGTTGTAGTAGATTTTCTAATACAGAATACAAGTTTTACCTAATCAACTAACTAATCCAAATAATGAGACTATTCTGTATCCTATTTTGCTTGATATCTATGACTATTCAAGCTCAAAACCCTGTTGACCTTTCTTACTATTTACCAAACCATAACAATTATAACAAAGCTATCCCGACACCCGAAAGTGTTATCGGACATGAGGTAGGGAAATGGCACATAACTCACGATAAGTTAATGATGTATATGCAAGCACTAGCTGCATCATCCGATAGAGTAACTATTGAAGATAGAGGCAAGACTTTTGAAGACAGACCATTGTTATTACTGACCATAACCTCTCCTCAAAATCATGCAAATATTGATAATATTAGAAACAACCATATAAAATTGACTGAGAATGGTTCGGGCTCTTTGAACACATCTAATATGCCCATAGTAGTTTATCAAGGGTTTTCAATTCATGGAAACGAACCTAGCGGTAGTAATGCTTCTCTCTTAGCCGCTTATCATTTAGTAGCATCAGAAAGTCAAGATGTAAAAAACTTATTAGACAATACAGTTATCTTATTTGATCCTTCTTTTAATCCTGATGGATTACAACGCTTTGCTTACTGGGCAAATTCAAATAAAAGTATCAATTTAAATGCAGACCCAACGGATAGAGAGTATGATGAAGTATGGCCCGGCGGGCGAACCAATCATTATTGGTTTGATATGAATCGTGACTGGCTACCTGTCCAATTACCAGAATCGAGAGCAAGGATAGAATCCTTCCATAAGTGGATGCCGAACATCTTAACCGACCACCATGAAATGGGGACTAATGCAACCTTTTTCTTTCAGCCAGGAATTCCATCAAGAACACATCCTTTGACGCCAAAAATGAATCAGCAATTAACTAAAGAAATAGGTAATTATCATGCTAAAGCCTTAGATAAAATAGGCTCTTTGTATTACACCGAAGAGAGTTACGATGACTTTTATTATGGAAAAGGCTCTACTTTTCCAGATATTAGTGGTAGCATCGGAATCTTGTTTGAGCAAGCTAGTTCGAGAGGACATATTCAGGAAAGCGCTAATGGTATTTTAACCTTCCCGTTTACGATTCGTAATCAATTAACTGCAGCTTTATCAACTCTTGAAGCCGCGCAGAAAATGCGTGTTAAGATTTTAGATTATCAACGTGATTTCTACAATAAAGCCAGAAATGAAGCTTCTAGACAAGGCAATAAAGCCATAGCCTTTGGAAGCGAAAAAGATGCCGCAAGGACTTTTCATTTAGCTGAAATATTAAAACGCCACAAAATAAAATTCTACGAGACAAAACAAGACTTTAGTTCTAATGGTAAAAACTTCAAAAAAGGCTACAGTTATATCGTCCCAAAAAACCAAAAAAATACCAGACTACTGAATGCCATGTTCGATGTTAGAACAACATTTACGGATAGTTTGTTTTACGATGTATCCGCCTGGACCTTTAACCATGCTTTTAATGTAGACTTCTCTGATAATGCATCTACAAGTAATGCTGGAAACGAAGTAACCGACCTAAAGCCAAAAGTAGGTGGAACAGATAGAAGCAATTATGGGTATTTAATGGAGTGGCATGAATACTATACACCTAAGGCGCTAAATCAAATATTAAAGCGTGGTATAAGAGCCAAGGTGGCCTTAAAACAGTTTTCACTTAATGGTAAACAATACGATTATGGCACGATTTTAATTCCTGTACAAAACCAGAAAAAAAATGCCAAGACATTACACACCCTTCTGGATAATATAGCTAAACAAAGTCATTTAAAAATGGATGCTATTGGCACAGGCTTAACGCCCCAAGGTATTGACTTAGGCAGTCGTAATTTTGCGACCATAAGAACGCCTAAGGTAGCTGTTTTGGTTGGTGAAGGCATTAGGGCTCACGATGCTGGAGAAATCTGGCATTTGTTTGATACGCGTTTTGATATGAAGATTACTAAACTAGACACTAAAAGCATTGGTGGTGCAGATTTAAGTAGATATACGACTATTATTGTACCTAGTACTTCTGGTTTAAGCAATAGTGCAACCAAAAAGATGGACGCATGGATTAATTCTGGAGGCACACTAATAGCATACAGAAGTGCCATTAACTGGTTAAAAAGTAAAAAACTATTAAACTTCGAAACAAAGAAAAACAAACTAACCGCCAAAGATGTTACGTTTGAACAACGTGGTGATTTCCGTGGTGCTCAAGTAGTAGGTGGAGCTATTTTTGAAGCAGAAATAGACCGTTCGCATCCTATTAACTTTGGATACACTAATAACAAGATTGCCCTATTCCGAAATAATACTTTGTTCGTAAAACCGGATAAGAACAGTTATAATAACCCAATAAAGTATACTAATAACCCTTTATTAAGTGGTTACATCTCTAAGCCTAACTTAGATAGTTTAGCTGGTACAGTACCATTTAAAGTTGGCAGAAAAGGAAGAGGTCGTGTGATTGCCTTTACCGACAATACTAACTTTAGAGCCTTTTGGTATGGAACCAATAAGCTGATGATGAATGCTATTTTCTTTTCTAAGCAGATGTAGAATTAGATTTTTCAGGTTCGGCGCGTGTTACAAACACTAGGGACACGAGTTACAAACTCGCGCCAGCTAGGAACCAATAAACTGATGATGAATGCTATTTTCTTTGCAAGGCAGATGTGAATCAGTAATTTAGCTATAGAGTTGTACGAAGTTAAAACTTCGCATTTAAATTACATACTAAAATAACTTTGCACAGTTATTATTTGCAACAAATTATCATTCCTTGGAAATGTATTCATATTCTTGGAGTTTTTTTAACTCGTTAGCAACATCATTAACCCATTTCTCTTGTTTCTCATGGTTAAAGTAAACTTTATTATCATACTCCATTTGAGTTCTATTGTGCCTCTCAATATATTCTAAATATTTTTGCTCATAAATTTCAAAATCTAAGACTCCATTATTATTAAGTATTTTAAATTCCTTTCTAATTTTTCGAGCATATAATTCTGCAATGTCGAAATGAAGTTGTTCATGCCTTAAGGTCATACTATCATTAACAATTGTCCATGATTTTTCAGGTAAAAAGTAGGTCAATACATTAACTGTAGGAATCTCACCTTCAAAAAATTCACCATCAATTTCTATCTGAACTGAAGTTACAGCAGTTTTCAAACCTCTATCTAAAGGTGCTACTCCCCGAAAATTTGACCAATTCAGTTTAGTATCAGAACGCCATGGCTTTTTTTCGCAATGCGAACCAATTAACAAGGCCAAAATGGTTATTAATAAAATTTTATTCATCTATTAGAAAGGGTTGGCAGTTAGCGCTCGTCATTCACAATTATAACTAAAAAAAATTACGGACACAAGTTACAAACTTGAGCCTTTATTCATTATAGTTTTGTTATTATTAAAGTAAAAATTAAAACCCTAGCTAGCGCTCGTCTGAGACGAGTGCTGACTTAAAAACTTTAGCACGAGTTACAAACTCGCGCTAGCTAAATAACATTAATTAACTAACTCAACCAAAGAAACCAGCCTCATCTATTTGCAAAACTGTTTGGTCATCTTGAAAATTTCTTGCACTTGAATATTTCCAATCTATCGCGTTAGTTACAAAACCGCTTTCTACAGGGTTGTTATGAATATAATCAATTTTCTGCTTGATAACTACATCACTCCACAATTCAATAGGTTTGTTATGATGTTGCCAAAATTGAAATTTACTAACATTACCTTGCTTTTTCCCTGCTCGTTCAAACATCCACAATAACCATTCTTTTCTACTTTCTTGAGGGTTACCCTTTATTGCTTCCAATACTTTTTTTGCAGTGTACTTTTTAAAATCTCTTAATAACTCTGTAGGTTCCTCGTCTGCTGACCTAAATATTAAATGCACATGACTAGGCATAAAACAATAGGCATATAGTTCCATACCTTTTTCTTTTCTGCAATAATTGATACTTTGAGCTAAGACATCCAGATAGACTTGTCTAGTAAAAACATCTATCCAATTAACGGTTGCAAAACTCACAAAATACAAACCACTCTTGTTATGAAATTTATATTTTCTACTCATCGCTCTAAAATACAAAAAGCCATGATTATCTTTATGACTTAGTAGTATTTGCCTTTTCGGCACTCGTCACAGACGAGCGCTAGCGCATTTCGAGTAGTTTTCTTAACTCTTAATAGCCATCAAAGCCAAAACCAAAACCCCAACCAAATAAGCCAAGGCAACTTTAAAACTAAAAATAATAGTTAACATCATTCCTGCTATCAACAAATAAATCGGTACTAAAGTCACCGCAATCGCAAATCGAAAAGTCGATGCAAACTCTATTTCATTAATTTTTGGTTGTGCTACTAATTTCCAAATTGCATATGGGAGCAATAGATTCAATATGAGTAAATACTTTAAGCCTACTCGTAACCAGTTACCTTTAGATTTTGGTTTGGATTTACAGGTTTCGAAATTACTTGTGATACAATTGTTTACGGATTGAGGATTCAAGAAATCAACATTTAAACTTTCTAATTTAGCCAATACTTCATCATAATTTTCTTCAGGAATATGTGTTGTTAATTGACTAATAGCCTTATGTACATCATTTTTCAAATTAACCACAGCCTTATGCTTATCATCTTTTAAATACTGTTTCGCAACGATTGGTTTTCCAAAATAAATAGCCGCACTATCTGGGCAAGCTTTGGCATTTGTAAAATTCACCCCGATTGGAATAAGTAGTAATTCACTTTCGGGGTTTTTATCTAATACATTAAAAACAATACGTGTAAACCCTTTACTTAATGGTCGTAAACGACGTGCTAGATTATGGCTCCCTTCAGGGAAAATTGTTACGGTTTTATTCTCATTAAGTAGATTAGCTGCCGTCTCAAAAATTTCATTATTGTTCGTTAAGTTACTATACCCATCTCTAATTCTGTAAACAGGAATCAACTGGAGGCTTTGTAATAGTTTAGATACTAACGCTTTTTTAAAAACACCTGCTCTTGCTAAATAATGTCCATAGTCCTTAATACTAGTAGCAATCAGTAAGGCATCTAATAAAGCATTCTGATGGTTAGATAATAGCAATACAGGCTTATCTTTCGGAATATTTTTTACTCCAGAGACTACTACTCTTTTAAAATAAAAGAACAAGCCTAATCGCAAATACGATTTTAACATATAAAGCCTAAACTGTTTCAATAGCATGTTTTTTAGACAAATAGGTTGCCAGAAGAAGTCCTGAAACTATATGCCAAATTCCCCAAAAAGCTGCCATGATTGCCATACCACCTAGTCCGTTGAAAAACGTAAAAATAATCAACAGACCCAATCCTGAATTTTGGATTCCAGTTTCTATCGCCAAGGTTTTTTTGTCTCTTAATGACAGCCCAAATACTGTCGCTACTCCAAAACCTAAAAGGATAGCCACCAAATTATGTATAATACCCAATCCCAACACATGATGTATGTAATCATAAAAGATATCCAGATTGTTAGAAAAAGCTATAATGACTATGGCAATAAAAACAATAATTGATAATGGCTTCAATAACTTAGAAAGTTTTTCGGCCAAAGTTTTATTCTTACTTCGCACTAACATTCCTAAGACTAAAGGTATCCCAAGAATTAAAATGACCAATTTTACTAACTCAAAAGGGTTGAGTTCAACAGTCTTCAGAATCTGAGCTGTTGGCTCGTATAAGTTTCCATAAAGTTGAAAGTTAAATGGCGTCATAAACATGGCCAGAAATGTAGCAAATGCTGTTAAACTTATGGACAAAGCTGTATTACCATTTGCTAAGTGGGTCATGAAATTTGAAATATTTCCTCCAGGGCATGCGGCCACCATCATCATTCCTAAAGCAATACTTGGCTTTGGGTTTATCAATACAATTATTCCGTAAGTAACTAGAGGTAGCAAAATGAACTGAGATACGACACCCAGTAGTATTAATTTTGGGTTTTTAATTAAATTTTTGAAGTCCTCAAGGGTTATTCCCAAAGCCACGCCAAACATTACAACTGCTAAGGCTATGTTCAAAACCATAAGACCTTGACTACTAAAATGTATTTGTACGTCGTCTAGTTCTAACATATTAGTTGACCGTAGAACCGTTTTTTACTTTGTTTTCAGGTTTTAAAAGAATCACATCTTTACTATCAACAGCTCCAAGCACAAGACATTCACTCATAAATTTGGCAATCTGCTTCTTTGGAAAATTAATAACTGCTAGTATTTGTCGATTCAGTAGTTCTTCTTTCTTGTACAATGTTGTTATTTGGGCTGATGATTTTTTTATTCCTAAGTCACCAAAATCAATTGTTAACTGATAAGCTGGGTTACGTGCTTCTGGAAAATCATTAACCTCTATAATTGTTCCTACACGAATATCGACTTTAGTAAAATCTTCAAAAGTAATAGTATCGTTCATTTTTTAAAAATACGAATTATCACGATATTTGAATTCCCGCTGCAAAAGCTGGATTAATTCAACTATCTATTTTTTTAATCAGATTTAATCTTTAAAATAGATTAAAAAAATAGAGTTTCATTAAAAAACACGATTATGGCTCGAACACTTTCAAATATGTTGCCTTTAGGCACGTCAGCTCCTAATTTTTCTTTAATTGATACTGTTAGTCAAAGTGCAAAAAATCTCCAACAATTAAAAGGAGAAAAAGGCACAGTAATCATGTTTATTTGCAACCACTGCCCTTTTGTAATTCATGTGAATCCTGAATTAGTAAAATTGGCTAATGATTACTCTGAGAAAGGCATTGGTTTTATTGCCATCTCGAGTAACGATGCCATTAATTACCCACAAGATGGTCCTAGTAAAATGACTGAGCACGCCAAGGAAAATGATTATCCATTTCCTTATCTATATGACGAAACTCAGGAAGTTGCAAAAGCCTATGATGCAGCTTGCACACCAGATTTTTATTTATTCGATGGTGACTTAAAACTAGCTTATCGAGGTCAGTTGGATGATTCTCGTCCAGGAAATGGGATTCCCGTTTCTGGAAAAGATTTAAGAAATGCTTTGGAGTCGGTAATTGAAGGCAAACAAGTTGTTTCACTACAAAAACCGAGCATTGGTTGTAATATTAAATGGAAGAGCTAGTGCCCAGTTTACGGTCTCAGTATTCAGTAGCTTAACAAAGAAAATTTATGTTTAACGACGAAATAGATTATTTTAAATCCAGCCTTCCCGTTTTATAAGATTCTCTATGTGAGCGTAATGATGGCTTCCGTGCCAAGCATAAATACCAACATTCTCTTTTAGGACAACTTCATTATTACCCTCAGGATGAATAAAACTTCTACTCCATTGTTCATCAGTTAATCCCTTTAATAAATACACCAATTTAAAATGAATAGCTGCCAAGTGATCTAAAGACATTTGGATAGGTGCAGTTTTAGTGTCGAATAGATTAGCCCAATCTTGTTCAAAATACGCTTTTATAAGTGGCTTATCTTCTGTTAAGGCCCATTTAAAACGGGTATAACTATGATGATGGCTATCAGACACATGATGCACTACTTGCCTAACAGTCCAACCTCCAGGTCGATAAGGTGTATCCAATTGCGAATCAGTAAGTGAAGAAACCAAATTGCTTAATCTACTTGGTAAATGCTCTAATATAGATATCCAAGACTTAATATGGTCTTGCGAGATATTATCTGGTTTTTCAAATTTTCCGATTGGGTAACGAAGGTATTCTAGCTCTTTCTCTGTCATGGTTTAAAGATACTAAAATTGGATATTCATTGATAATAAGAATTCTTTTGAATCTACTATTTTTTAATAATTATATATTTGTTCTTATTCTAACAGCTTAGATGTAAGAAAGACCCAAGCTTGTATGCTATTTAATTCTATCGATTTTGCCCTATTCTTACCTATAGTTTTTATACTGTATTGGTTTGTTACTCAAAAGAATTTAAAGCTTCAAAACATATTATTGCTCATAGCGAGCTATTTGTTTTACGGCTGGTGGGATTGGCGTTTTTTATCACTTATTATCTTTAGTTCTTTTGTAGATTACTTCTTGGGACTTGCCATTTCTAAAAGTGATGACAAGAAACGTAGAAAACTATATCTAATAACCAGCTTAGCAGTTAATTTGGGATTTCTAGGCTTCTTTAAGTACTACAATTTCTTTGCACAAAGTTTTGCTGATGCATTTACGTTCTTTGGTCAAACTATAGAGCCATCTAGACTTAATATTATTCTACCAGTAGGTATTAGTTTTTACACATTTCAGACATTAAGTTACACAATAGACGTCTATAGGAAAAAGCTTGAACCAACCAAGGATATTGTCTCATTTTTTGCTTTTGTTAGTTTCTTTCCGCAGCTAGTTGCTGGACCTATCGAAAGAGCAACAAATCTATTACCCCAGTTCTTTAAGAAACGAGAGTTTAAAAGTTCTCAGGCAATTGACGGCCTTCAACAAATTATTTGGGGGCTTTTCAAAAAAATTGTCATCGCAGATAATTGTGCTCAATATGCTAATGACATATTCAATAATTATGAAATATATTCTACTCCCACACTTATTTTAGGCGCTGTTTACTTTGCATTCCAGATATATGGTGATTTTTCAGGATATTCTGATATTGCCATAGGTACCTCAAAATTGTTTGGATTTAAATTAATGACAAACTTTAAATACCCTTATTTTTCTCGAGATATAGCCGAATTTTGGAGACGTTGGCATATCTCTTTATCAACATGGTTTAGGGATTATTTGTATATCCCCTTAGGAGGAAGTCGAGGTACTAAATGGATAGTATTACGTAATACAATTATTGTTTTTGTAGTCAGTGGGTTTTGGCATGGGGCAAACTGGACGTTTATTGCTTGGGGTGCATTGAATGCCTTATACTTTATTCCGTTATTATTGACCAAAAAGAATAGAACTCACTTGGACACAATTGCGGAAAACAAAGTACTTCCGAGTCTTAAAGAGTTACTACAGATGTTATTCACTTTTACAATTGTAACTTTAGCTTGGGTCTTTTTTCGCGCTGAAAGTATTACTCAAGCATTTGATTACATTGGCAATATCTTCAAATGGTCTTACAATTTAGATAGATTAGAAATAGATCGTTTTGCATTTGAAATGTTACCTCTCATTTTTACCCTAATGGTTTTTGAATGGTTTTCCCGATTCCGAGATCACCCGTTAAATGATAGCTACAAACTAGCCAAAACAATTGCGATTATAATTATGATAATAACCCTCGGCAACTATTCAAACATGCAGGAGTTTATATATTTTCAATTTTAACAGACATGAAAGTATTCACAAATAAAATACTCGTTTATTTGCTTACTGTCGTAGTAGTGCTATTTCTACTTGAAATAATTTACACTAATGCATTTTACAATCCAATAAACCCAAGAAGTAAAACATCTTGGATGATGTCGCTTGACTCTAAAGATACACTTGATTATGCGCTATTTGGGTCCTCAAGATGTATCCACAGTGTTAACCCAACAATAATTAATAATAGAATAGGAACTAATGGCCTTAATCTAGCCTATCAGGCTAGTAATCCGCTTGAAGTCAAACTATCCTTTAAAACACTATTAAAAAGGAAACATGTAAAACGAATATTTGTTCAAGTAGATTATTCATACAATCAGCTAAAACCACATCCATTAGCAGAGATTGCTTGGATGCCTTTCTTAAAAGAAGATTATGTATATGATGAA
>CALDUJ010000127.1 GCA_937923735.1 uncultured Flavobacteriaceae bacterium
GAAGATACCATCATGACGTCTGTAAAGAAAACAGCTAAATGTTTAGTGGTAACAGAAGAACCTTCAAACAATAGTTTTGCTAGAGCATTAGCAGGAAAAATTCAAGAAGAATGCTTTAAATATTTGGATGCACCAGTAATGACTATTGGTAGCGAGAATATGCCAGCAATTCCATTAAACTCTACTTTAGAACAAACCATGATTCCTTCAATGGAAAAAGTAAAAGCTAAGATTCAGGAGATTCTCAATTACTAAGGTAATAGATTAAGATTGTTTTAATCTATGAGCCACTTTTACGATTTCATCAAGTAATCCCTCAATATGCGTTTTTTGGGTTAAAGTATTCATAACAGTCAATCGTAAATAACGTACATCGTTGATTTCAGTTGAGGTAATATAAAATTTTCCTTGCTGGGTAAGCGTATTACGGATTGCTAATTGGAAATCGTTATCTCTACCAAATTCTTTGTATTCAAAACAAAGGATGTTAGATTCGGGTTTAAAAGGGCAAGAAAAATGAGGGTGCTTGTTAATGATATCATGAAACTCTTTTGTAGCTTTATAGGTGTCTTCAACGTACTTTGCTAAGCCTTTTTCGCCTTCGGCTGCTAATACCCAGAAAAGCTTAGTTCCTAAACCCGCTTTGGTGCATTCTAAAGTGTAAGGAAGCGAATCGAAACCAATGTCTTCTTTGTTGTGAAATAAGTAACTCCCCTTTTGCTGAAACGTAGTTCCTAATGTTTTAAAATCCTTGAATAAGACTGCGGCACACAAAGATGAGGTTCTTAACATTTTATGCGCATCCCAGATGACTGAATCTGCTAGCTCAATACCTTTTAGAAGATGTTTTTCTTTATTAGATAATAATGCACTCGCCCCATGTGCCCCGTCCACATGAAACCAAATCTTATTATCATTGCAAAATTTACCGATGGCTTCAAGAGGGTCATAGAGACCAGTTGCAGTCGTGCAAGCATTCGCTATAACTGCCATTACTTTTTTGCCTTGAGATTTAGCTTTGTCATAAGCATTCTGAAGATACTCAGGCTGCATTACTTTTAAGTCATCAGTTTTTATTGGAATAATGCATTTTTGCCCCATTCCCATAATGGATAAGGCTCTTGCAATCGAGTAGTGTGCTTCATCAGATGCAAGTACCACTAAATTATTGGGTGTGCCATGTGTCCAAGAATCTGGTGCCACCGCCGCACGAGCAGCAGACATGGCAGTTAAATTTGCAATAGAGCCTCCATGTGTTAATATACCTCCACCATCGTCTTCAATTTGGCTAAAATCACTTGCTTGTTTGCCTTTGAACCACCCGATTTTACTGAGCATCCAATTTACTACAAACCTTTCAGTAGTAGCTGCCGCTGGTCCCATTTCGTAAATAGACATGGGATTGTTAATGACTCCGTGAATATAGTCAGCAATGCCAGAGGCTACATGAGGCACCGCCACTTGATGTCCAATATAATGCGGATGATGCATGTGTTGGGTATTGGCTAGATAGTTTTTTACTAAGTCTTTTGCTGATTCTGCATTAAGCCCACCTTCTTTAAGCCAATATTCTAATCGTAAGTCTTTAGCAATTAATTCAGGTGATTGCTGATTCAAGACCTTTTCATCACCCTTTTGACTTATCGAAAGATATTCAGCCAATGTATCAGTAACAACATTGGAAATGGTTTTTAGGTCTTCTGAATTATTCTTCATTGTAAGTGAATTCTAATCCTGATTAATCAGTCTATAAATTAATATAGCTGCACGTTTAGTCAGGGCTTCAATGGTTTTCAAATTAACAGTTTCTTGCGGTGTGTGAGCACCAGAGCCCATTGTCCCCAGGCCGTCTAAACAATCAACATATTCTGCGACAAATGAGACATCGGCGGCACCACGTTTACTTGGGTCGTAACCTAAAACTTCACCATAACCCAAATCCAAGCTTACATCGCTTAAAACATTTAAAAGGTCTTGATTGCCTTGTGTTGGTCCCATGGCTGGATAGCTATCGATAAAGCTTATTTCTGCTGAGGTTTGGGGAAGGTTATTCAATACAATTTCCCTCATTTTAGCCCTTGCATTTTCTTTTTGCTCTTCGGATATAAATCGTAACCCTCCTTTTACAACTGCCGTTTGGGCAACCACATTACTCTTTCCAAAAGCATCACCTTTACTGGTCATGTCATCTAGTTCCACAAATGTTCCTCCTAATAATACCCCAGGATTAAAAGTAAGGTACTTTTCACCTCTTACTTCGTTGTAAAATTCGTTTAAAATTCGTGACATTTCAAAAATAGCACCAGCACCAATACGCTCATTAAAAATACCTGATGAATGCGCTCGTTTACCAGTTACTTCAACTTTCCATCCAGAGGAACCTCTACGAGCAATAGTAGCATTGTTAAATCCAGTAGCGGTTTCAAACCCTAAAGCAATGTCACTTCGTTTAGCGGCTTCAATCAAATCCTTTCGACTTATAGTTAAAGGCTTCCCTGTGCTTTCTTCATCACCAGTATAAGCAGCAATGATTTGCGCGTTTTTTAACAATCCATTTTCTTGAAGTGCTTTAAGGGCATATAATATAATAACGTTACCACCTTTCATGTCATTTCCTCCTGGAGCATGTGCAATACTATCATTCACCATCTTGAATTCCTGAAAGGGACTGTCAGCTTCAAATACGGTATCTAGATGACCGATAAGGAGGAGTTTTTTTCCTTTATTTCCAGAGGTTTCAGCAAACAAATGTCCAGCGCGATTCATTTCACTTGGCATATCAATCCACGAGGTTTTAAAATTTATAGCTTCAAAAGCCTCTTTAAAAACTGCACCAACTTCTTTCACACCTTTTGGATTAAGAGTGCCACTATTAATATTTACAACTTTCTCCAAGAATGCTATTGCTTCATTGTTATTATTTTCAATAGAGGTGATGATTTTTAGTTCTTGTTCTGAAAGATTTTGAGCAAAAATTGATGCTGAAATTAACATTAAGAACAGACCGACTGTAAATTGCTTATGCATAATTAATTTGATAATTAGTTGATTTTTTAAAGATAAACAATAAAAGCTTCATTTTTTTGAGATGTAGAATTTGATTAGTATCAGGAATTTATCAAAAAATCAAGAATACGTATATTTGCTATAAAACCACCCTACGACTAAAATGAGGAAATTAACTATCGCTTTATCCTTTTTAGTATTTTGCCTTGCTTGTGAAAAAGAAGTCGATAATAAGAAGACTTTTTTATTGAACAAAGTTTCTAATAATCATACAAAGATTGGCTTCAAGAATATAATAACTGAAGATGTAAATCACAGTATCATCAACTATATCTACTACTATAACGGCGCTGGAGTCGCTGCAGGAGATGTTAATAATGATAGCCTTCCTGACTTGTATTTTGTGTCTAATATGGGTGATAATAAGTTATATCTAAACAAAGGAAATCTTGAATTTGAAGATGTGTCCAAGAATGCTAATATTACCAGTAATGCGAGTTGGAATACTGGAGCAACTATGGTAGATATTAATAGTGATGGACTTATGGATATTTATCAATGTTCTGTTTCTGGGTTATTGGATTTCGAAGGTCATAACGAGCTTTTTGTAAATAATGGAGATGGTACATTTACCGAGAGAGCACAAGAATACGGATTGGATTTCAAAGGGTATTCTACTCAAGCTTATTTTTTTGATTACGACAAAGATGATGATCTTGATGTTTATATTGTTAATCATGCTGTTCATACTACTCTATCGCATGGGCCAGCAAACGTAAGAAGTGATAGAGAACCAATGGTTGGTGATGTATTGCTCAAAAATAACAATGGAAAATATGAAGATGTCAGCGAGCAAGCCAATATTTATGGTGGTGTTAATGGTTATGGATTAAGCGCTTCCATTGCTGATTTTAATAATGATGGTTGGGATGATATTTACGTATGTAATGACTTTCATGAGGATGATTATTACTATATAAACAATCAAGACGGTACTTTTAGAGAGGAATTGGATGGAGCTTTCTCTACTATTAGCAGATTTTCAATGGGTAGTGACGCTTCCGATGTTAACGGTGATGGTTTTCAGGATTTAATAACACTAGATATGTTGCCTAAAGATGAGAGGGTGTTGAAAGAAACAGAAGGTGATGAGTCTATGTTTTATATGCAGAAGAGCCTGAGGAAGCAGGGTTACAAAGACCAATATGCCAGAAATATGCTGCAAATAAATGGTGGCGGAGACTATTTTCGGGAGTCAGCTTTATTAAATGGTATTGCAGATACCGATTGGAGTTGGGGACCATTAATTGCAGATTTTAATAATGATGGACATCAAGATTTATTTGTTGCTAACGGTATCTTGAGAAGGCCAAATGGCATGGACTTCAAGAAATATGTTTCTAGTGCATTTAGAAATAGAAGTCCAGAAGATGGGGTCAAGTGGTTATATAATTCCGTTGGAGAAATGCCTAGCGGCAAAGTGCCCAATGAATTTTTTGAAGGTAATTCTGAGAAATTCGAAAGAAGAACAGGAGCGTGGATTGAAGAAGTTCCCTCGCTGTCTAATGGAGCGATTTATATTGATTTAGATTTAGATGGTGATTTGGATTTAGTTTTAAATAACCTAAATGATAACGCTAATGTATATGAAAATACAATTGATAACACTAAGAACTACATATCTCTAAAGTTTGATTATAAAGCAAATAACAAAGAAGGGATAGGAGCAAAGGCGATAGTTTATAGTGATGGTAAACAACAACTCAAACAGCTGTTTAAATCGAGAGGGTTTCTGTCCTCAATGGATGGTAAACTACATTTTGGTTTAAACGAGTCCAGTAAAGTAGATTCCGTTCATGTTATATGGCCAGACAATAAGTTACAAGTAATAAATAATCCTAATATTAATCAGCATCTAAATATTAAATATCAGCCACCTTTTTTAGAGTATGATTATAGTAAATTTAGCGAAGTTGGCCCCTATTTTAATGAAATCCAAGGAATAGAATATGCCCATACTGAGGATCAGTACGATGATTTTGTAAGCAATAAGATAATTCCTTATAAGATTTCTACCTTAGGTCCAGCAGTAGCGGTTGGCGATATAGATCAAAACGGATATGAAGATGTGTTTTTAGGAAATGCTTCAGGAGAAAAAGCCAAACTTTTCTTAAATGATGGGAAAAGTCTAAAGCAGACCAGCATCAAAACTATAGAAGATGACTTTTTATTTGAAGACAACGATGCTGTGTTTTTTGATGCTGATAACGATGGTGATTTAGATTTGTATGTTGCCACTGGCATTCACAGGTCGAGGCTGAAAAAATATGAAGGGGATAGATTGTATATTAATGCCAATGGTAATTTCGAAAAGTCGAACAGCCAAATCCCAGAAAATAACTTAGTAACTTCTACGGTTGCTGCATATGATTTTGATTTTGATGGGGATCAAGACCTTTTCATTGGTAATCTATCTAGTCCAAGTGATTTTGGGCCTTCTGTAGCTTCCTATATTTTGGTAAATGATGGTAAAGGGCAATTTTCTAAGAACCAAGATTTTTCTTTGATATCTAAAGTGACTTCAGCGACTTGGGAAGACATAAATAATGATGGAATTAAAGATTTGTTGATTTCAACTGAATGGGACGGACCTAAAGTATACCTGAATAAAAACGGAAAGCTTAACCTTGTTGAAGTTCCTGATAAAATCAATGGACTATGGCAATCTGTTGAAGCGTATGATGTTGATGAAGACGGCGACAAGGATATTTTACTGGGGAATTGGGGATTGAATACAAAATTTAATCCAAGCAAAGAGAAACCTCTTTTAATGTATCATTCAGATTTTGATAAAAACGGTAAGGCAGAAACAGTCCTTGCTTACAATAAGAATGGTAAATATTATCCTGTAAATTCTAAAGATGAACTTGGAGGGCAAATGCCCGTTATCAGTAAGTTATTTGTCAAGCATTCAGATTTTGCCTTAAAAACGGTTGAAGAAGTGATGACCAAAGGTTCATTAGGTATAGCTGAAAAGTATGAAGTGCACACACTGGCCTCTGGTTATTTAAGAAATGATAATGGTGAGTTTAAGGAGCTCGTTGTATTCCCACAGGAATTTCAAATGGCGCCGATTAATAATTTCTCAAGAGTTAATGTTAATGATGAAGCATGCCTGTTAATCAGTGGAAATACAAATAAGGTAAACACATATCATGGCGCTTACACATCTTTAAAAGGAATTATCATGAAAGATATTTCAAACTTCGACTCAGCCAGTAAATACGGTGTCAAGCCTTTTGATGAACAAATAAAAGAAGTGGTTACTGTGGAGATGAAAGACAAGAAGGTGTTGATGGTGTTTTCAAACAACGCTGGTCTTCAAACCTATACTTACGATAAATAGACAAAGGAAGAGTCAAATAAAAAAACCGCCTCCCGATAGTTATCTAAGATGGCAGTTTTTTTTTGATTCTGTTAAGGTAAAGATTATTGTCCTACACCTGGTGGATATTTCTCCATGATTTTATTTACAAATTCCTTTATACGAGCTTCTTTTTTCTCTCTTTTTTGAGTAAGATATCCAGTACCCATGCCTTGCCAAACTAATTCTTTTTTGTTAGCGTCAATAAGGTCAACATATAAGATGCCCTCAGTTCTTGTTGTTGCAGTAGGTTGTTGGTTCCAGCCCCAGCCCCAGCCAGGTCCGAATCCGCCCCAGCCGCCCCAGCCCCAGCCGCCAGCACCCCAAGCGTTGTTGTATATGTTAACGCGTTGATTGGATTTCGTAAATATGCTCACTAACATGTCTGGTTTTTCGGATTTTGTAAATCCTCTTGCCATCAATTCAGATTCGATAGCACGTAAGATTCTACGTTTATCTAAATCACTGATTTCGGCTTTGTCTATTCCCGATTTAAAAAAGGCAAAAGTTTTGTAATTGTTAAAGTCTGCTTTACTGTCGTAATCAGAAGAGACTTTTACAGAGCTACATGATGTCATTACTACAAGTAATAATAATGCAGAGATGGTTTTTAATGCTTTCATAGCTTATGTTTTTAATTAAAATTTATTTAATAAATCGTCATCAACACTATTAGGTAAAGTTACTTTTAAATTCGGTTCGTTCAACATCGCTCTTTTAATGGCAAAAACTGCTTCGTCATTTCTTGCCCAGCTACGTCTCGCAATACCGTTGTTAACATCCCAGAATAGCATGGATTTCAACCGCTTTTCCGCTTCTTTAGTACCATCAAGAACCATACCAAATCCACCGTTAATAACTTCGCCCCAACCAACACCTCCACCATTGTGTATACTTACCCATGTGGCGCCTCTAAAACTGTCTCCAATAACATTCTGTATTGCCATATCTGCGGTAAATCGCGAACCATCATAAATATTACTAGTTTCACGGTAAGGAGAATCGGTTCCAGATACATCATGATGGTCTCTTCCTAAAATCACAGTCTCTATTTCTCCTCTTTCAATCGCATCATTAAAAGCTTTTGCGATTTTCATACGGCCTTCTGCATCAGCATACAAGATTCTAGCCTGTGAACCAACAACTAATTTATTTTCTTGTGCACCTTTAATCCATTGAATGTTATCAGCCATTTGCTGTTGAATCTCTTCAGGTGAATTCTTCTTTATTTCCTCAAGAACAATGCAGGCAATAGCATCTGTTTTTGCTAAGTCTTTAGGTTTGCCTGATGCGCAAACCCAACGGAATGGGCCAAAACCATAATCAAAACACATTGGTCCCATTATGTCTTGCACATAACTTGGATATTTAAAATCAATACCATTTTCTGCCATGATATCTGCACCAGCTCTGGATGCTTCTAACAGAAAAGCATTTCCATAATCAAAGAAATACGTGCCTTTAGTAGTATGCTTATTAACTGCTGTTGCATGGCGGCGTAAGGTCTCTTGAACTTTTTTCTTAAACTTTTCGGGCTCATTAGCCATCATGTTATTGGCTTCTTCAAAAGACATCCCAACAGGATAGTACCCTCCAGCCCAAGGATTATGAAGAGAAGTTTGATCACTTCCTAAATCGATATGTATATCGGCTTCATAAAACTTTTCCCAAACGTCAACTATATTTCCTAAATAAGCTATCGATACAGTTTCTTTTTCGGCTTTAGCCTTGATGACTCGTTTCACTAATTCATCTAAATCAGTAATTTTTTCATCTATCCATCCTTGGTCTAACCGTACTTGAGTAATCTTAGGATTTACTTCTGCGCATACTGTTATGCATCCTGCTATATTTCCTGCTTTTGGTTGTGCGCCAGACATGCCTCCTAATCCAGAAGTAACAAATAAGTTTCCTTTTGGTGATTTACCAATTTTTCTAAACCCATTTAAAACTGTGATAGTTGTCCCGTGAACAATGCCTTGTGGACCTATATACATATAGCTTCCGGCCGTCATTTGTCCATATTGGGTGACACCTAGAGCGTTGAATTTTTCCAAATCATCAGGTTTAGAATAATTAGGAATCATCATACCGTTAGTAACTACAACTCTTGGTGCTTCTTTATGACTTGGGAATAAACCCATCGGATGCCCGGAATACATGACTAGCGTTTGCTCTTCATTCATCTCGGCAAGATATTTCATAGTCAATCTGTACTGCGCCCAATTAGAAAACACGCCGCCATTACCACCATAGGTTATGAGTTCATGTGGATGTTGTGCGACTGCATAATCTAAATTATTCTGAATCATTAGCATAATTGCTGCTGCTTGTTTGGATTTTGCAGGGTATTCAGAAATTGATCTCGCATACATTTTGTAATCTGGACGAAAACGGTACATGTAAATGCGTCCGTAAGTGTTTAGTTCTTCTCTGAATTCAGGAAGAAGTGTTTTATGATGCTTTGTATCGAAATATCTTAAGGCATTTCTGAGTGCTAGCTTCTTTTCGTCATCAGATAGTATATCCTTTCGTTTAGGAGCATGGTTTATATTTAATTCGTAGGGTTTTGGTTGAGGTAACTTTGAAGGGATTCCTTCTAATATTTGATTTTTGAATGTCATATTTAAAAATTAGGTTAAACGAATATTCTGCATTTGAATAATCGGATAAACCTAGGGATAACGAATGTCGACTCGATGATGAGTATTGGCAATTTTTATTCTATATGTCATCAATAGTATGTCCAAAAATTATTGCTTTTTTATAACTCCTGTCTTCTTATTGTAACCATAAGGGCAATGTCTACAATTACTCTGGCAGCAGTAACCTCTTTTAAGGTGATATTGCTCCGTAAAGCATCGATATCCTTCAGGTGTTAAGTAGTAATCACCTTCTTCAACGGGTATTATTTTTTTCATTTCAATTTTAGACAAACCCTCTGGTTGTTAGCAACTTGATGATAAAAACAGTTTAGGCATGGTTTCTGCTTAACAAAGATAATGTAATTTACCATGAAATAACGTTCATCTTTATATGATATTAGTGTCTAAATACTTAATTCCAAAAGGCTATTCTGGCTTAACAATCTATCCTTTTGTGTTTTTGAAATACAAGAATTTTAAGACAGACGATGTTCTTATTAATCATGAGAAAATTCATTTAAGACAGCAGTTAGAGATGCTTATTTTTCCTTTTTACATTTTTTATGTTTTAGAGTTCGGAATAAGATATATTCAATATAGAAGCTGGTATTTAGCATACATTAATATTTCTTTTGAGAGAGAATCATATCTAAATGAATCCAATCTCAGCTATTTAGATGAACGCAAACCTTGGGCTTTTTTAAAGTATCTTCGCAACAATGAAGACTACTATTCACCTTGATAAAAGCGTCAATCAGAAGATTGTCTTTGATGGTTATGAGGTTGAATTATTCTTGAAGAGGGAAGACCAGATTCACCCGCATATTTCTGGTAACAAATACAGAAAACTCAAATACAACCTTATTGAAGCAAAACGATTGGGTCTAAAAACGTTATTGAGCTTTGGAGGAGCATTCTCTAATCATATTGCAGCGGTAGCTTCTGTAGGTAAAGAATTAGGATTTGATACTATTGGTGTAATTAGAGGCGAGGAGTTGATTAGTAAAGTTGATAAAAACTCGACACTTAAATTTGCTAGAGACTCTGGTATGCATTTGCATTTTATATCTAGAGAAGACTATAAAAAGAAGTCTTCGAGTACATTTTTATCTCTGTTAAAAGAAGATTTTGGAGACTTTTATATGATTCCTGAGGGAGGGACTAATGAACTTGCTGTAGAGGGCTGTAAGGAAATTCTAAATGAAACTGATAACAAGTTTGATTACATCTGTTGTTCGGTAGGAACGGGAGGAACAATTTCAGGATTAATAAATAGTTCCAGTTTAAATCAGAAAATTTTAGGATTTCCTGCGCTAAAAGGAGAATTTTTAGGAGATGAAATTCGTAAATTTGCAAAACAACCTAATTGGGAATTGATTGTAGATTACCATTTTGGCGGTTATGCCAAAATAAATAAGGATTTAGTCACGTTTATCAATCAATTTAAAGCAGTTCATGGAATTCAGTTGGACCCTATATATACTGGAAAAATGATGTTTGGAATCATGAGTTTAATTGGTCAAGATTATTTTCCAAAGGGGTCGAAAATATTGACAATACATACAGGGGGATTACAGGGTATTTTGGGAATGAATAGTTTGCTTAAAAAGAAACAATTGCCATTAATAAAATAAGATGAAGTTTTTTAAATATACAGTATTTATTTTAGGATTCAGTTTAATGCTGTTGAGCTGCGGCGCTAAAAAAAAGGTGGTCACAAAAAAATCTAAACAAGATAGAAATGAGGTTGTTGAAAGACCAAAAGATGACACTATTATCACCTCCGAAGTAGAGGAAATTCAAGATACAGAGAATACCAAAGCCAATATAACTAATATGAGTGCAACAGAGGCTTATATATATAATCTTAGTGATATTGCTATGGACGAAATGCGTAAATACGGTATTCCTGCCAGTATCACTATGGCACAAGGTATATTAGAGTCGGGATCAGGTAAGGGAAGACTTTCTGTAGAAGCTAACAATCATTTTGGTATTAAATGTCATGATTGGACCGGTGCTAAAATTTATCACGACGATGATGCAGCACAAGAATGCTTCAGAAAATATAACAATGTAAAGTATTCTTATAGAGACCACTCATTATTTTTAACCTCTCGAAGACGCTATATGGATTTATTTCGGTTAGGGAAAGATGATTATAAGGGATGGGCAAAGGGACTTAAGAAAGCAGGTTATGCTACTGATAAAAAATATCCTCAAAAGCTCATTTCTTTGATTGAGAGGTATGAACTTTATAAGCTAGATGCAGAGGTTTTGGGAAAAGATATTTCTGAGGCTAAAAACATTACGGATGCTAGTGATAAGCACACCGTTAAAAAAGGAGATACTTTATATTCTTTATCTAAGAAGTATAAGGTTTCAATACAAAAACTTCAAGAGCTAAACGGATTGAGTAGCACTGAACTACATATTGGTCAGGTGCTATATGTAAAACCATTGAAAAAAGATTATTAATGATATATAAACGTAGCAGCGCATTATTTGCTGATGCAGAACGTGTGATTCCTGGTGGCGTTAATTCGCCAGTTAGGGCTTTTAAGGCGGTTGGTGGTACACCTATTTTTGTAAAGGAAGCAAAGGGTGCTTATTTGTATGATGAAGATGGCAATCGTTTAATTGATTATATAAATTCCTGGGGGCCTATGATTTTAGGACATGCATACAAACCAGTTGTTGATGCTGTTGTACAAAAAGCTAAAAAAGGAACCTCTTTCGGTATGCCAACAGAAATTGAAACAAGAATAGCCGAGTTAGCTGTTTCTATGGTGCCAAATATCGATAAAATCCGATTCGTTAATTCTGGAACGGAGGCTTGTATGAGTTCTGTTAGATTAGCTCGTGGCTTTACGGGAAAAGACAAAATTATCAAATTTGCTGGTTGCTATCATGGGCATAGTGATTCATTTTTAATACAAGCTGGTAGTGGAGCTGTGACATTTGGAACGCCTAATAGCCCAGGTGTCACTGAAGGTACTGCTAAAGATACATTGCTAGCAAGATATAATGATTTAGATAATGTTAGGGCATTGGTAGATGCTAATAAAAATGAAATAGCGGCAATAATCATTGAACCTGTTGCTGGTAACATGGGGTGTATCCCTCCAAAAGAAGGTTTTTTAGAGGGTTTAAGACGGGTTTGTGATGCTAACGATATACTTTTAATTTTTGATGAGGTAATGACAGGGTTCCGTCTAGCTAAAGGTGGTGTGCAAGAATTAATGGGCGTGGATGCTGATATTGTTTGTTTCGGAAAAGTTATTGGAGGTGGTTTACCTGTTGGTGCATTTGCTGCGCGACATGATATTATGAATCATTTAGCGCCACTTGGTCCAGTTTATCAAGCAGGGACACTTAGTGGTAATCCTTTGGCAATGGCTGCAGGACTTGCAATGTTGACTGAATTAAATAACGATAACGAAGTTTTTAAAAGATTAGAAGAAAAAACCATTTACCTCCATGAAGGAATAGAAAAAGCTTTGAACTCAAATAATATTGTTCATACTATAAATAGGGTAGGGTCAATGTTTTCTGTTCATTTTGATAAAAGCCCAGTTGTTGATTTTGAATCAGCAGCAAAAGGCAATAATGACACTTTTAAAAGGTTTTTTCATGGTCTCCTTAAAGAGGGTGTTTATATAGCGCCAAGTGCTTTTGAAACTTGGTTTATTACTGATGCTCTTAGTTATAATGATTTGGATGAAACAATAACGGCTATAGAAAAGGTTGCAAAATCGCTTTAAAATAAAAAAGCCTCGCATTTGCGAAGCTTTTTTATGAATTGAGTCGAGTGCAATATTAGTTGCTACTTGACATAGACTTAAATTGTGTAAACTGCTCTTCAGTTAAAACAGCCTTCATGGCTTCAGTAAACTTCTTGTCTGCATCTGCCTTGCTCATTTTCTTACTTGAAGTATTTTCAGGATTTAGAGCATTTTCTCTGTTCAAAAAGATTTTCTCAACAGCATCCATCTGCTCAGTATTTAATCTCAATGCGCTAGAGAGATTCTTAACATCTTGTTTTACAGTAGATTTAGCAAGATAGTCGCTTGCCTGTATTTTTTGTGCAAAACTTTGAGTACTAAATAATAATGCACCAGCGAAAACGCAAATAGTAAGTATTTTTTTCATAATTAATGTTTTGTGAATAGTATTTGTGGCTCTAAAATAAGAATTTTTTACAAGGCTAAAGCATATTAATTAAAAAAAGCATCGATATTAACATTAGTGTTTTTTGCTTTTTCAACGAGTTCTATAGTGGTTTTGTAAAGAGGTTTATTTTCCATCTTACTTTTAAGCCAGGCATAGAAACTCATAACAAAAATATCCTCTCTCTTGGCGTCTATCCATATAAAGGAAGTTTCCACTTTATTGTAAAATTCCGTAGTACTAATTTGTTCAGGATTTTTATAGTAGATTTCTACAAGTTTTAAATAGTCAATCACGCGTTCTTCTTTAATTGATTTTAAGTAAGGATAGTAATTGCGTTTAAAACTTAGTAGTCTGGATTCCATTAAATCAATATTTCCTAGTTCTAAATGAAGTAAGATTTCTATTAGATTCTTTTTAATAACCCATTCTTTACCTGCTTTTTCTTCGTACCATTTATCTGTATGATAGAATTTTGAAAAAACGGATTGTGCCTCTTTAAGTTTGTCTTGCTGAAAATAGAACATAACTAGACTTAAATAAATGTCGAGTAAGGTTTCTGTATCGTTATGCTTTTTGATTTTGAATTCTTCAAGAATAGAAATTGCCTCGTTTGCTTTGTTAGAGTAATTGTGGTTAAGTGCTAATAATAAATGATATTTTAACTTAAAAGTGTTGTAGTATTTCTTTCTTTTTAGATGCATTTGTTCGTGCATCAGATTTAGATAAAATAGTGATGCCTCAAATTTTTTATTTCTAAATAGTGTATTTGCGATGAGATAAAGTACTTGAATATGATAGCTTAATTGTTTCTCTTTATTCTTATGATTTTGTAGTGTTTTATAGGTGTCTAGTAAAAAAGGTTCAATCTTTAGGTAGTCATTCGTTACAAAGGCCGAAATGCTTACAATTGTCATTAGTTGATATAGAGACTTGAAGGACATTGAATCATTGATTGAGATATTATGTTCTTTTAAAGTATTGGTTAGTAGGGTTTCAAAATCAATGACTTCTCCCTTGTATGTGATTTGATTAAGTGCTTGACGAATTTTGGCGTAAACGATGTTGAGTTCGTCTTCGAGAAAGTTATTTTTCTGATTGTCTTTGAATTTTTTTATTAGCTGTTCGATGTCTTCAGAATGCTGGGTATAAGCATATTGAATTTTAGTATGATAAATCTCGTTGAGAAGTGGAAACAGAAAGTGCTCTTGTGCCATAGATTCTGCTTTATCCAATACTTTATACGCTACTTTGTATTGCTTGTGAATAAGAAATGTTCTAGACGCTAGAATGTATTTAATAATCTGTATATCAATAGAATTTTCTCCTTCGAGATTGGTATTAGCGGTGAAGTCAATTAAAGACTGGTAAAGCCGTTTGCGCAAGGCGTGATAGGCGTCTTTATTTTTGGTTTTATAAAGTCTGTTGCATATTTCCTTTGACGATAATTCTTGTTTAGCAATTAACTTAAATAACTGAATATTCTTAGTGTCTAAACGCTTGTTCTTTTTTTCGAGATATTGAATGAATTGCTGTTGTTCTTCAGCTGAAAAAGTAAAAATTATTTGCTCTAAATTCATTTTATATCGTCAGTATTTATATGTAAAAATACTATAAATATTAACTTGTATATTTAAAAATATAATAAATATCATCAGTAATTAGGTAAAATTGTATTTCTGAAATGCGTGTTTAAGTCCACATTTGTACCATAATCATTAAAACAAATACTTATGGATTATCAAACAACAGTTTCTCTAAAAGAGGACTTAAAAACCAAAAACAAAAGAAAAGAAGCAAAGGTTTACGATCAAAAACCGACAGCAGCATTTGTCGGAGCATCTTGGACGGCTTTACTAGTAGGTATGACGTCATATTGCATTGGTTTATGGAATGCGGATATGATGCTAAACGAAAAGGGTTACTACTTTACCATTTTATTATTTGGATTGTTCTCTGTTATCTCTGTTCAGAAGGCAGTGCGAGATAAATTAGAAGGTATTCAGGTAACTGAAATATATCATAGCCTTAGTTGGTTTACAACCATAACTTCTATTGTTCTATTAATTGTAGGTTTATGGAACGCAGATTTAATGTTGAGTGAAAAAGGATTTTATGGCATCTCATTTCTACTGAGTATGTTCTCTGCAATTGCAGTGCAGAAGAATACAAGAGATATTACCTTTATTGATACTAACAGCAAAACAGAGGACATATAAAACGATGTTTTGATGATGGTTGATTGGTTAGTTAACCAAAAACCTCGTGAGACTAACTTGCGGGGTTTTAAATAAAACTCCTCAAAGTGGAATATAAAGTTATAAAAGAATTTAGAGATACTTTAAAGGCAAAGGTAAGTATTGGACATTTATTAATATCTTCTTTAGTTTTATCTGGACTTGTTTATGGATTGTTTATATTGAGTATTGTAGTTGGTTGGACCTGTTGTCCTGAGCCTGCTAAATCTTCTACTTTATTTTCAGATTTTACTTTGTTTTGGATACTAACAGTAGACTTATTTTTATTATTGTTACTTCTATCAAGATTTTACAGAATTTCTAAACAAAAAAAAGTAAGCTACTCCAAATCTTATTTAATTTTAGGAATAGGATTGATTGTGTTGTATTTAGTAGCTGTACCTTGGTTTATAATTATTAATGAATAAAAAATATGAACTCAAAACTCATAAAAGATTTGCCAGAACTGATTGAAAACAATGTGATTTCTAAAGAAGTAGCGCTTTCAATCGAAACATACTATAAGAATCAGAATTCAGATAAACCAAATAGATTGTTTACTGTTTTTGGTATACTAGGCGCTACGCTGGTAGGCTTAGGTATTATTCTTATTCTAGCCCATAATTGGGATAACTTTAGCAGGACAACCAAAACTATATGTGCTTTTTTGCCTTTAGTAATTGGGCAATTGTTTGTTGGTTATTCTATTTTGAAGAGTAAAAGCGAAACATGGAAAGAGGCTTCGGGGGTTTTTCTGTTCTTCTCGGTTGGGGCATGCATGGCACTGATAAGTCAGATATACAATATCCCAGGTAATTTAAGCTCTTTCTTGCTTAGCTGGGTTTTACTTTGTGCACCACTTATTTATTTATTAAAATCGAAAGCTGTAGCAATTTTACACATAGCATTCTCCACTTACTATGTATTTGAATATGGCTATTCTTCTGGTTCGAATACACCATGGTTTTACCTGCTGTTACTATTGATTTTGATGCCTTTTTATGTTCGATTATTGAGAAGTCAACCGAAATCTAATATAGTGTCTATTTTTAATTGGCTATTGCCTTTAAGTTTAACCGTTAGTTTAGGGGCGTTTGTAGGGCGAAATGGCTTTTATGGATACCTGATGTATGTTATTCTTTTCGGTATCTTTTATAACCTTGGTAAAATACCGTATTTCAATAACCAAAAGCTTAGACGTAATGGGTATTTAATTGTTGGGTCATTAGGAACTGTAATAACACTCTTATTTGCTAGTTTCAGGTGGTTTTGGGAAGAAGTGGCAAAAGATGCCGCCACAGTATCTCAAGCGACTTATATTTCAATAGCTCTATTTTTAATAGCAGTGGGGGTATTAGCATATTCTTATTCCAAAAAATGGATAAAAGAGTTCAACTTGTTCCGTTATGTATTCATTGCATTTGCAATTTTATTTTTCGTTGGAACAGTTAATACCGTAATACCTACTATAGCATCTAATTTATTGGTGCTGGCATTAGGACTAATTGCCATAAAAATTGGTGCAGACCGATTCCATTTTGGAGTTTTAAATTACGGACTACTTATTATAACCTCATTGGTAATATGCAGGTTCTTTGATACAAATATGTCGTTTGTAATTAGGGGGTTGCTTTTCGTAATCGTAGGCGTCGGATTCTTTTTAACTAATTATATAATGCTTAAAAAGCAGAAATCTAAATCAATAGAAAAATGAAAGTAATAAAGAAGATTGGAAAACTGATTCTGTACGTTTTGTCAATCCCAGTTTTATATATAGTTGTTTCATTATTATTGTCTCTTATAACTGTAAATAGCCTTAAAAATAAATCTTCTGAAAAACATAAGGTTTACTTATCTACTAATGGCGTCCATCTAGACATTGTTTTGCCTTTGTCAGAAGTAAGTGATGAGTTGCTTGATGGATTAAAAGTTAATAGTGAATCAACCTTTCTTGCCTTTGGTTGGGGAGATGAGAACTTTTACTTAAATACACCAACGTGGGGAGATTTAACCTTCAAAAATGCCTTTAATGCAGCCTTTTTAGATAGTAATACGCTTATGCATATTACTGAAATTAAAAGACAAAATCAGAATTGGACAACCGTTGATTTGACTGATGAGCAATTGAGAGATTTAAATAATTATATTTTGAATTCTTTCAAATTAGATTCTAATGGAAAGAAAGTGCTTCTTAATGGTAAAGGTTATGGGTACCATGATAATTTTTATGAAGCAGTAGGTAGCTATTCTTGTTTAAAGACCTGTAATTCCTGGGCTAATTCTGCTTTTAAGAAAAGTAATTTAAAGGCATGTTTATGGACACCTTTTGATTTTGGACTAATTAATAAATATAAATAACGATTATGAAAGCAATACATATATTCTTATTATTCGTAGCAGTAGCATTAATTCAGTTATTCGTTCCTGCTCAAATGATTTTCAATAAAGAAACAATTCTTGAAACAGGTACAGCTTATAAGTTCAGGACTCAGCCAATAGACCCTAATGACCCTTTTAGAGGTAAGTATATTACATTGAGATATGATTTTAATTCCATTAAAACTGAAGATACGCTTTGGGAGAGAAAGGAAGAAGCTTACGTGTATTTAGCGACTGATAGTTTGGGTTTTGCCAAACCGTTTGCGATAACTAGAGAAAAACTAGATTTAGATGATGATTATGTTATGGCAGAAATAAATTGGTATAATAAGAAAAAGCAAGAGGTTAGTGTTAGGTTGCCTTTTAACCGCTACTATATGGAAGAATCTAAGGCTTACGAAGCAGAAGTTGCTCATAGGAAGGCTCAAAGAGATTCACTACCTGATAATACTTACGCCTTGGTTTTTATAAAAGATGGAAAAGCTGTGTTAGGTGATGTGCTTATAGATGAGATATCCATTAAGGACCATGTAATTAATAATAGAGTAAAAAAAGGGGAAAAACCCTGATTAGAAATAGGTGTTTTCCTCTGTTTTGGTATGTGTTAGTAATATATATTTGTAGTGTAAGTAATAGTTAATGGGGATTTTCTACTTACTTTTCATTTAGTTAGTTTTAGTTAGTAAAGAAGAAGGCTACCCTTAAGATGGGTAGCCTTTTTCACACTAATCACACTAATAAAAAAAAGAAAACAAACTAATCAATCTTTCAATGCTATTATATCTTGATTCTTGAGATACACCGGAGATTCTGTAAATAGTTTCTCTACATGGTAATCCCAATCTTTAATGATATCAAAATAACTGGTATTTACTTTTGCCATGATGCTGTTGCAGTCATCGCAAGTATGCTTATATCCTAAGAAGTAGTGTCCAAATTCGTGAAACGCCACTACTTTAAGTATTTCTTTGTCCAGAAGGGTCATCCAACTGAATATTATTTTTTCAACCTCGTTATTGTTATCTCTAACAAGCATGCCTAGAGTGCCACCTTTTGGGCTTACCCGCAACGTATCGACAACAGCTATTTCTTTTAGATTAAATAGTTTGTCATGGTAATCTACTTTGTATTTTTTGCATAGTGCTATAAAGTCATCCAAGTGCGGTTGCACTAGTCCGTCGGTCTTAACCTGTTTGGACTCATTCAAGGCAGGAATTTCGAATTCTGAATTCTGCGCCTGAAGAGGTAAAACACCAAAAATGAAAAGCAATAATAGCAAGTAGGTTTTCATTGTAATTTTAAGGTTATAATAATTTAGATTTTTGGGGTCTAAACAGTTGATTAATAATAGCTTTTAATTTCTTAATCTTAGGCTAACCTAAAAAATAAAATTTTAATAACCAAATTTTTTATGCATTTTATCGATAAAAAATGCTTTTAATCGATGTTTTAATTGTTCTTACAAGTGATGTTTTCTAGTGTTTCATCGATTTTTGTCATTTTAATTTTTTGTATTTTAGAACATTAACTTTTCTTACAAATGCACTACTGGTTGTCTATTTTGTTGATTATCATAACTATATATTTAGCACTTAGTATTGCACTTTATTATTTGCAAGACTATTTCCTTTTTAAGCCGGAAAAACTGCCAGACGATTTTCAGTTTTATTATGAAAACCAGGATATAGAAGAGCATAATCTCGAAACCAGAGATGGTGCGATAATTAATGGTGTGTTATTTAAACCCAAAGGAGAATCTAAAGGAATAGTGCTTTATTTAAAGGGAAATTCTAAGAGCATAAAGGGTTGGGGTAAGTTTGCTGTAGACTTTACAAGACACGATTATACAGTCTTGATGGTAGATTATAGAGGTTTTGGAAAAAGTACTGGGAGACGTTCTCAGAAAGCAATCAAAAGAGACTTACAGGTAGTATATAATAAGATAAAGGAGCAAACCAAAGAAGAGCGCATTATACTTTATGGGCGTTCTCTCGGTTCTGGATTTGCGGCTAAGTTAGCCTCAATAAACAATCCACGAATGCTGGTGTTGGATGCGCCATACTATAGTTTAACAAAGGTTACGGCCCGATACGCGCCGTTTATGCCATTGTCTATACTGATAAAATATCCTTTACCAACTTACAAATGGCTAAAGTATGTAAAATGTCCGATTCATATTATTCATGGGACTAACGATCAACTTATTCCATTTAAGACCAGTGTAAAGCTTTCTAAAATTAATCCTAAGATTACACGCTTGTATCCTGTAATTGATGGTGGGCACAAGAATCTGAATAATTTTGAATCGTATCATAAAATGCTTGAAGAAATATTAAATTCTCAGCCAAAGGAAGTTAATCTCGAAGGCAGCAGTATCAACGTTGTACACAGCAGTAAAAAGAGTAATGCGTAGAATTAAGAAACTAGGTTATGGAATACTTTTATTTTATCTTATGATTGGCTCGGCATTATATTTTCTCCAGGAAAAACTCATTTTTCAGCCAACAACTTTAGAGCAAGATTATAAGTTTGAATTTAATTACCCTTTTGAAGAACTATTCTTAAAGACCAAGGATGGAGCAGTTATTAATGCAATTCATTTTAAAAATGAAAGCCCCAAAGGTGTTATACTTTATTTTCATGGAAATGCTGGAGATTTATCTCGTTGGGGAGAAATAACATCGTTTTTTGTTGAAATGAATTACGATGTCTTGGTCATGGATTATCGCACTTATGGAAAAAGCGTAGGGAAGTTAAGCGAGAAGGCTCTATATAATGACGCTCAAATGTGTTATAATCATCTATTAAAAACTTATTCTGAAAGCGACATTATTCTCTACGGAAGATCGCTTGGGACTGGTATTGCTGTACAACTGGCATCAAATAACAAACCAACACAACTAATTTTAGAAACGCCATATTATAGCTTAGTTAGTGTAGCTAAACATCGTTTCCCTATTTTCCCGGTTGAGCAGTTAATGAAATATCGAATTCCTAGTTTTGAGTTCATTAATGAAGTGAAATGTCCAATAACTATTTTTCATGGTACAGATGATTCTATTGTTCCTTTTGAATCTGGGAAACAGCTATTTGATGAATGTAAAAGCCTAAATAAAACCTTTATAAAAATTGAAGGCGGACAGCACAATAATCTTATTGAGTTTGAGGAATACCAAAACCAAATAAAAAGAAATCTATAATAGATGTTAATTTTTGAATTTGAAACTTCCAATAAGCATATCATGATTGGAGTATTCTTTAAGATAAAATTTTTTTAAAGAAATTGGTTCAATCTCAGGAGTTACCCAAATTTGGTCTAACTCCAAAAGCGGAAGTCCTTTGGGCCAAGTTGCAGCAAACCCTTCACTAACATCATGAAAGCTCTGATAATTATCTCTAAAGCCATTAAAGTGCATGCTTTCGTATGGGGTATTGAAATCCCCTAATATAATATCTGCCTTATGTTCTAGGGCATAATTTAAAACGGTTTTTAAATCCTGCCATCTGTTACGGCTTTTAAAAACGGCAATGTCGGTTAGTAATACACGTTTTATTTTTCCTTTAATAGAGGTTTCTAGAAGATGGTATTTTGATATGGTTTTTAGCTTAGTATATTCAATATGCTTAGCGTTGCCTTTTGTAGCTAGTAGCATATAGCCTTGTAAGACAGTAAAAGTATAATCAGGATATTTTTTTTTCAGATATTTTAACTTGTTGGTTCCTATGTTTTTGGCTTCTAAAAAAGCCATTATTTCTGGGCTATAAGTTTTAATTTTTTGGTCAATATTGTCCAAGGGTAATGACTCGCTATTGTCTATATTCCATAAGACTATACTAGTATCACCTTTATTGATGGTTACTTCTTTAAAACCGTAATAACTATAAATCCAGTGGCATATAAGTAATATAGTAATAGTTAAAACTAACTTATAAACCTTTTTGTCTCTGTAAAGTATAATAGATAATACGAGACCAATACTAATCAATATTGGAACAGGGGAAATATTAAAAATAGTAGCAAAAAATAAGTTTCTATCCTTGACTAGGAAATGAATAATTAACAGAAAGACAAATGGGACTAATAAGGGTAGTTTAAGATACTTTAGTATGTTCAAAAACCTTTGTTTCCTCATTCAGTAATTTCCACAATTAAACTATCTTCCGTTTTAGTAACCTTAGTTAAACCATGCTTAGCCAATCCTTTTATTCCTTTATCCCAACCTTTATTACTTAAACCAGATTGACTTTTTAGGTCTGATAAGTCCATAGATTTTTCTTTTTTAAGAATTTCGAAAATAGCTTTCTCATTATCGCTTAATTCAACCGCTTTTTTCTCAGGGCGCATTTGTGGGAAAAACAACACATCTTGTATGGATGCACTGTCAGTCATAAACATTGTTAATCTATCAATACCGATACCAATGCCACTTGTTGGAGGCATGCCGTACTCTAGAGCGCGCAAGAAGTCTTGATCGATAAACATCGCTTCGTCATCGCCTTTTTCAGACAACTTCAATTGATCTTCAAATCGTTCTCGCTGATCAATAGGGTCGTTCAGCTCAGAATAGGCATTAGCTAATTCTTTACCATTTACCATAAGCTCAAAACGTTCTGTAAGCCCTTCTTTTGAGCGATGTTTCTTAGTCAATGGACTCATTTCAACTGGATAATCAATGATGAATGTTGGCTGAATGTAATTATGCTCACATTTCTCACCAAAGATTTCATCTATCAATTTTCCAATTCCCATGGTTTCATCAACTTCTAAATCTAAGGATTTTGCAGCCTCACGAACTTCAGCTTCAGATTTTTTATATAAATCGAATCCAGTATGTTCTTTAATAGCATCTAAAATTCCTATACGCTTGTAAGGTGCTTTGAATTCTATAGTTTTACCGTTTAAAGGTACTTGAGATGTGCCATGAAGTTCCATGGCTATTTTTTCTAGCAAGGTCTCAGTGGTATCCATCATCCAGTTATAATCCTTATAAGCTGCATACATTTCCATAACTGTAAATTCAGGATTATGAGTCCTGTCCATGCCTTCATTTCTAAAATCTTTAGAGAACTCATAAACACCATCAAAACCACCAACAATCAATCTTTTAAGATACAACTCGTTCGCAATTCTTAAATACAATGGCATATCCAAAGTATTATGATGTGTGATAAATGGACGTGCTGCTGCGCCTCCAGGAATTGGTTGTAAAATTGGTGTTTCTACTTCTAAGAATTCCATGTTATTGTAAAAATCACGAATGGTATTCATGATTTTAGTACGCTTTATAAAGACATCTTTTACTTTAGGGTTGACCACCAAATCCACGTATCGCATACGATAGCGTTGTTCAGGATCCGTAAAAGCATCATAAATTACGCCATCTTTTTCCTTTGGTAGTGGTAATGGTCTTAATGTTTTACTTAAGACTGTAAAATCTTTAACCATTACGGTCTTTTCTCCAACTTGTGTGGTGAATAATTCTCCCTCAATGCCAACAAAATCACCAAAATCAATTAATTTTTTAAAGACATTGTTGTACTTAGATTTATCTTCATCTGGACAAATTTCATCTCTATTAAAATACACTTGTATCCTACCTTCACTATCTTGAAGCTTAGCAAAAGATGCTTTTCCTTGAATGTTAATAGACATTAACCTACCAGCAATAATAACTTTCTTGCCTTCAGTAAACTCCTGTTTTATCGATGCCGATGTTGCATTTACCATATACTGCGCAGCAGGATAGGGGTCGACGCCTAATGAGCGAAGTTGAGCGAGTTTGTCTCTACGTACTTGTTCTTGTTCAGAAAGTTGCATACAATGTCGTTTAAAGCATGCAAAGATACATACTATTGTGTGATTAGTCAATTAACTGAAACCATTAAATTCAGTACAATCGTAACAAACTAGTTAAATTTGCGTCATATAATTGAAGAGAAAAATTACTTAACCTTATTAAATACTTTTGCTATGAGTTTTTGGAGAGTCTTACTTTCTATTATATGTCCACCACTTGCCGTTCTCGATAAAGGCTGTGGTTCTATTTTAATAACCTTTATTTTGTGGCTTTGCGGTTGGATACCAGGCGTGATTGCCGCACTTATTATACTAAACAATCCTAACAGGTAGTTGGCAGTATTCAGTACTCAGTCGCAATTTGCTAAAGTTTTAAATTCTATGTGTCATTGCGAGGACGTAGGACGTGGCAATCTCTTAAATTGAAGCAATAAATATCATAACTTTGCATTCTATGAACAAGATTGTAGCAGTACAAGATTTAGGTTTAAAAGATTATAAAGGTACTTGGGATTATCAAGAATCTTTATTCAAGGCTATTGTCGATACTAAGATTAAAAATAGGAGGGAAGAAGCTGGATTAAAAACAGCTAACCATTTCCTGTTTGTAGAACATCCACATGTATATACGCTTGGTAAAAGTGGTGATATGTCTAACCTATTGGTTAATGAAAAACAGCTAGCTGAAAAAAACGCTACTTTTTATAAAGTAAATAGAGGCGGTGATATTACTTATCACGGACCAGGGCAAATTGTAGGCTATCCGATTTTAGACTTAGATAATTTCTTTACAGACATACATAAATACCTTCGCTTATTAGAAGAAATGATTATTCTAACCCTTGCAGAGTATGGCCTAAAAGCCGAACGAAGTGATGGTGAGACAGGCGTCTGGTTGGATGTGGGGACACCATTTGCAAGAAAAATTTGTGCTATGGGTGTGCGTGCTAGTCGTTGGGTGACGATGCATGGATTTGCACTCAATGTAAATGCTAATTTGGGTTATTTTGATTTAATGATTCCTTGCGGTATTAAAGGTAAAGCAGTCACTTCTTTAAATGTAGAGTTAGGCAAGGAAACTATTGATGAAACTGAAGTGAAAGAAAAGCTTTTAAAACACTTTGCACATCTTTTTGAGGCTGAATTAAAAGAAAAAACCGAAGTTTAGACTCCGGTTTTTATAGATCTATATGAATTAAACTAATTAAGATTTAGTTCTTAATTCACCAATTTCAATTGCTTTGCTATAATTTGATGTTACAGATTTTGATAAGTTGAAAAACTTTTTACCATCAACTCTTTCAAGCTTAGCATCAACACGACCGTATTCATTCTCCATAACCTTTGTTACTATAACTTCAACATTGTAAACGCTTTTATAAGAAGCAATTTTACCTCTTTTTACTAAAGTATTTAACCTCGGAAAATCAATATGTTTGTAAGTTTCACCTTTGGGTTGTGCTATAATAAGTGTATCTCCAACTTTAGGTTGCTGGTTGTCTAAATCATTGTGTCCAAATGAGTTGATAGAGAATGAAAACATTAGGATTAATGCGAAGTATAAATTTTTCATAATACTTAAGGTTTAGTTGTTAGACTTTACTACAAAAGTATTAAATGTTCAAACATATAGATTGAAAAATTATGTTAACTAATGAATGTTTGTCTACCCTTCTGCATTAAAATACACTTTGTAATAATGCATTTTCTTTTCGTTATCATAGCCACGTTCGAGGTATTCGGCAGAGGCATCAGGAGTATCAATATCTAGTTTTATTTGGATATTAGTATCGAGTTTGATTTCCGTCTTTATTTTTTGCTTTTGCTTTTTTACGACGGCTGAGGCTACGTCAAATTGATTTCTGATGACAATGTCTAACTCATCTTCAAATGTTTTTTTATAATCATCAAAAAGCGATTTGTGTTTATCATCTTCAAAGACTTCGTCTTTAAAAGCTTCAACAGAAACAACTTCGTTTTCCTTAAAGTAATCGATGGTTTTTGCCAAGAAAGTACTTTGTTCTTGATTGCCATAACTATTTTTTAAAACTTCGGTAGAGAAATCTTTACAAAGTTCCAAGTAGTCTTGGGTATGCTGACGGTAATCATCGGCATACTTAATATTCAAGAATTGATTCGTCCAATACTGTGCGTCGTAATTGTTGTTATCCACGCTAAATACAATAGGGCCTTGTGTGTCGTTAGTATTTAAAATTAAGCAACCTTTATCTAGTTTTCGTGAGTTAATGCCCTTTTGCACTAGTACATCGTAACTGTTGTTTTCTTTAAAGGTTTGGAAGAATTCCACACGATTTTCAATTTTAAAAATGCCGATGGCATTAATGATTATTTCTTCATATTCAATACCTTCAAATTGAGCAATAAGTACATCGCCCGTTTTTATCTGTGAGGAATTAGACTTTTCGTATAAATGGGTAACAATATGTTTAGAAACCTCAATAAAGGCCTCATCGTCACTAAAAATTTGAGCGGTATAACTATTGATTTCATTAAGGCTAATATCCGCATGATGGTTAAACCTGAAACTTTGCACAGCACTTGTAAAAGACTTCAGTAAGAAAGGTAACATCAACTCGTAGCTCGCTTCATCAAAATCTACCAAGTTCTCCGAAAAACTGTTTTTGGAGTCGTTAAACTTATTACCAACTTTATGGATTATAAATTTTGAAATGGAAGCGTTTTTACGAGTAATCATAGTCTTAATTTAAGACTGCAATACTAATCAATTCATAATGAAAATGTATAAAATTGAGTTTTATTTTCTTTAGAATTGATAAATTATGAAGCCAAAGTTTGGAGCATAAGGAGTAGAAGTAGAACCAAAATATACTTCAATATTACCATTGACATAATCAACTACATAAGAGCTAATGGTCGAAAAAAACAATGAGTTATTTTCTGAGAGTGTCCGTCCATTTACAGAAATTGTGTAGACGTATTCGTTATTTACAAAAGCACGAGAAACCGTAAAATTTCCCGTTCCACCTACTGCAGAACCAGGATAGCTAACTCTACCAACTGCAACAGGAACCATATTGACTGTTCCAGTAGAAGTTGTATTTAATTCTCCATCCAAAATTATATCTCCATCATCCTTTACAACAAATGCGTTATTTCTGTTTCCATTTGATGTTCCATTACCAATCATGAACATTGCATTAGAGTCATCCATATTATAATTCCCGATAGCAGTTGATGCAAATCTAGATGCAATAGTACCTGAGCCTAAAGCTGTAGATCGATCACCTGATGCTAGTGTGATGAAACCGAAAGCAGTTGAGAAGTCCCCAATATTTTGAGTGTTCCATTGATCAGCATTTACGAATCCTGCTCTAATGGCGCCTTTGGATTTATCGAAAAAGAATTTTCTTGTTTGACCTCCGTTATAGTTAAGCTGCGTATCTCCAAAGACAAAGTCGTCTGTTGCAATTGTACCTTCAGAATTGCTAGTCACATTACTAGTTGTTTTAAATGTTGTATTATTATCTACATATGTTTTTACAGCTGCTTCGGTTGGTACAGCATTAGTGCTATTGCCTGATAAATTTCCATCTAAAGAAAACTCGTTGACGTCTGTTCCATATTGAAGTCTTATATCGCCGTTAACATCTAACTTTGCATTTGGGAAGTTGCTACCAATACCAATGTTTCCAGAGTTTTTATTGCTAATGTTGCTTCCATTTAGAAGCCATTGATTGTCCTTTGAACTCAATGCATATGGTACAGTCATGAATTCGGTGGTTCCCATATCTATCAACCCTAACCCTGTATTAATTTTTACGTTTAAAAAATGCTCATCGCTTCCCCAATTGATAGTGTTAAACGCTGGGCTGTCATTTAATAATGCACCTTTACCAATAGTAACATTAACAATACCATTGGCGTCTGTTGATGTGGTGTGAAGTTCATTATAAACAGAGGTTAGTGAGATACCTTTAAGGATTTCAAATTGAATAGTAACATTGGGGTTGTTGGCAACCAAATTATTGTTTTCATCTTTTATAACTGCCTTATAATTCATGCCTAGTCCTTGTGCAAAAGTGACGACTGAGACCAATAATACAAATAGTAGTGTGATATACGTTTTCATAATCAGCGGATTTTATTGTTTGTTTTTAGCTTCGAAAATCTTCTTGGTCAATACTTTGCTCAGAGAGTCTTTAGTTTTTTGGGTCATATCTTTAGCTTGTAAATAATACAAATTGCGGTACTCTGCTTTTTGTTCTGGACTCAAATCCACTTTATTTAGGAGTTCTAAAAATCCAATGGATTTATTTTGCGATTTACCATCTAGATTTTCACCAAAAATGGAGGTGAGAACATTGGTTTGCATATCTAGTAGATTGTTTTTTTGAACTACTTTTGTACTGTTTATGTTATTCTTATGCTTTTTGTCGGTCTGTGCATGTATCCGGCTTATGCATATGATAGTTAAAAGTGCAATTAGGAAAACTGTTTTTTTAAATTTCATAGTGGTCTTTTTATAGGTTATCAGCTTCAATTTTTTCTACACGTGCAATAAGGTTATTGACGTTTTTTTGTAGTGATGAATTGTCTGTTAACAGTGTTTTAATGTGGGTGTTTTGTACTTTAATAATATCTTGCTGCTCTTGTATAGCTTTTATGAGAATTGGGATGAGTTCTGTGTACGATATTTCCAATAAGTCGCGTTCTTTTATATAATTGGTTATTTCCGGAAATACCTCTTTTACTTCTTGAGAAATCAAGCCTAGTTGGCGCTCCTTATCAGTTTGGTTTTTCATCACATAACTTACGGGGTTGAGTTGCATGACTTTATGTAAGGTCTGGTCTGCTAACGGCATAATATCTTTTTTTACACGCCTGTCTGAAATAGAACCATAAGCACCAGTAGAAGGGTTAAAAGAACCACGATAATTGCCATCGTTAAACAATAGTAAATAGCCATTGTCTTCAGTATACATCTGCCAAGACCTGCCAGTACCGAGATTACGAATGCTAAAGGCATTTGTGCGGTCTGCAGATGTGGGTGCACCATTTTGATGTCCAACTTCTAAGAGACTTGAAGGTGTCGATCTCCCAATGCCAATATTGCCATTTTTTAAAACAGTTAATGCATTATGTTTATTGGTACTTGAAGAGCCATTACCAATTTCAAACAGTGGGTCGGTTTCAATCCATTCTGTGGGATTACCACCACCAATATTATATGCTCCAATGGCTGTAGATGTTCTAGAATCAGCCTTAGTGCTTCTTCCCATGGCAGTAGAAACATATCCAGAAGCTGTTGTTTGATTTCCCATTGCAGTGGAATTATCTCCAGAAGCTGTTGTTTGATTTCCCATTGCAGTGGAATTATCTCCAGAAGCTGTTGTTCGATTTCCCATTGCAGTGGAATTATCTCCAGAAGCTATTGTGTATTGTCCCATAGCCGTAGAATTGGTTCCTAAAGCTTCTGTTTCATTACCCATTGCTGTGGAAGTCGATCCGAAAGCAGTTGTAAGCCTTCCCATAGCTATAGAAAATTGTCCTGTAGCTCCATCTCCAACATTAATTGGTTCTTGATAACTTATATCCACAGCATTTTCACCTATAAGTCCGTAAGCGGTTGGATAATCTACACCTATTAAACGCCAACCTGTGTTGCCTTCTTCTGTTATTTGCTCTAAACCTGTCACATTATTAGCTGTTTGTGCAGTAACCGCATATTGCGCATTTACTGCATTAAATGCATCTATTGCGTAGTTAGCTCTAATGGCCATAGGTGTTTTTTTAAAATCGGTGGTGCCAAGATTTTCAAATGTCCCATCTTGTTCAATGTCGATTTCTGTGAGAAGAAATGTATCCTTATTCCAATTGCTGATAGGAAAGCTTCCAGAAATTACTGTGCCTTCCCCAATGTTTATAATTATCGAGCCACTTGCATTTGTAGTGGGGCTATGTTCTTCTACATAGTAAGTAATTGTATTTGTAAATTCGTCTATATACTGTAAAGAGAATCGTATGTCAATATCTTGATTGATAACAAGATTGCCATTGGAGTCTTTAATTTGGGCTTTATAGTTAAAACCAATTTGTGCAAAACTTGATAAGGAGATTAATAGTAAAACGAGTTGTATAGAGTATGTTCTACTCGTAAAGTACCTATTGTTTTTTTTCTGCTTTCCGATGTGTTGGAACTTACTGTGATCATTTTTTGAAGAATTCATATCGCAAATAATTGTGTGTTTTTATTTGCTGTAAAACTATTGCTAGCAGTTGTTGGAGAATATCACTATTGTAACAAATGATGCTACATATGTAACATTCAATAAAAAAAACCACAGTTACTACTGTGGTTTTTAAAGTGTCTATTAAAAAGTTGGATACGTTATTTATTTTGAAATCTTTGTGAGCTCAGAATATCCTAATAATTTTCCATTTTTATTATAGTTCTCACTCTTTACCATGCCAATACCTTCAGCAATCCATTCTTTGTTTTTAAAACTACTTTTCATACCCATTTTCATTTCCGTGGTATATGTTATAATGTAGCAATCAAAACTTCCAGCTGGTGTTGTAATGCTTTCCTTTCCTTCAATGCTTCTATCCAAAAGGTTTACATGTAGTTTCATATTCATACCACCCATTTTCATTGTCATAATCATATTGGCATCTTTTAAGGTTTTACCTATATCAAGATTGTTAGGTAATTCGATATTTGTACCTTCAAATTCTACTTCCATGTCTTTGTACTGCTTGAGCAATTCTGGATTCATCAAGGATTTAAAATCTATGGAAATAATTCCATCCTTACAGGTAATTTTATAATCTGAAGTATTGATTTCCTTCCCTTTTTTGTCAGATATTTTGGTATTAAAAGTGGCAGTGTTTCCAGTAACATCTGTAATGCTATAATCGATTACAGATTCTTTTTTTCCTTTTTTGTCATAACCAGTTATCTGGAAAGTAGTACCTTCTTCAAACGGATAATATTTGCTACAAGTATTTTGGGTATGCCCTGTTATAATAAATGCGAATGCTAATAGTGTTGAAAAAATGAATTTCATGAGTTTTTTGAATTAATTAATTTTTTCAACAAAGTTGATTGTTAATGAGGCTAAAGCATCTTACATATGTAACAAATGATATAACATATGTAACATTTTCTTAATTCAACTGGTATAGTATTAAAGAGTTGGAGTCTCCTTTGACAATGAATTCTAAATTTCGGTCTTTATCAATATTATCCAATACCAAGGAAGAATTACCGTAAATAGGAAAGTTTGGCAACTGTTTTGTTTGGCTATCGAAGATGTAGGTTTTTTGTGTCTGTAAATCTGTTACAGAAACATAAATTTTGTCGTTTATATAAAAAATTCTCGGAGCAGTATAATCTCCAAAATCTAATTCTTTGGTTTTAGTCCTAATGGTTAATTGGTTATCGGTTAAAGCTGCAAGTGTCTTACTAGTTGCAGAGAAGTGATGCTCGCCAGAAGGCATTAGATTTTGTTTGGAGACACTTCCTCGCTGATCTACTTGCACCAATTGTCCTTTAGCGTTGGTGGTTGTAAAATGACCTCTATATAAATATATATCGTTGTCCGAAAAGTTGATGGATTCTCTGGCAGCCACTCTAGTTTGTCCTCTTCTGTTGAGGATATACATTTTTTTTCCTGCGCCAAATACTATGTAATCTTTGCTGTCGACCCTAAAGTGTTTAGGCTGTGTTTTAATAAGACTATTTGCAGATTTAAAATTAAAGCCTTTGACTCTTTTTCCTTTGGTATTATACATGAGTGTATTCTTTCCTTGTACGACTAAAAAGCGATAATCTCTTTTTTTGTCATAATCGAAAACTGAAAGAGGCTGTGTAATTTCATCGCTGAACTTCATCGGAAATGGAGAGACATGCTTCCCGTTTCTATCCAGTACGTAGATTTGATTGGGCGTAGCAAAGACCAACTGTAGACGGCCGTTTTTATAGATGTCTATCTGTTCTATCTTTCCGAGAATGTTTCCATTAATTTTTTTCTTCCAGAGTATCTTCCCTCGATTAGAAATTAAATATAAGTTGTTATTAATATCTTGTACTGCAATTTCCTTTTGGCCAGTTGTATGGTTTTTTACTATTTGTGGGTCGCTTAATAAATCATTGTCCAGTGTTATGTTGAATTCTTCTGTTACCGAGTTAGAAGCTGCTTTTTTTCTTATTGGTTGTATGAGTATGTTTACATGTGCAAATCCATTGTCGTTGATGAGTTGTATAATCTGGGAGTGATTCTTTTTGAATTTTTTGTTTATGCCCCCTTTTGCTAATTTCTCAGGAAGATTATTTGATAATACCGAATCTAACTCGGAAGCAATACTAAAATACAATACTGAGGATTGGTTACTTAATTGTTCAAATACAGTTTCAAAAGTGTCAGAATTACCATAGGTTAATTTATTTGTGTAGCTGGAGATAATATTCTCAGCATTTTCTAAAGACTTTGTAAAAACTATGAAATCATCTAGCTTAAAACAGTATGGAGCTTCTTCAAAATCTATAAGCGGGTCAAATAAATGTTTTAACTGTTGATTGGAGTCAATCTCGTTAATTTCAATTTGACGAAATGTTTCTTTTAAGCTGTAATTAATGGATTCCAAAATAATATCAGCGTCTAGAGATTTTAATGCAAACGCTTGACTATTTTCTAAATCGAATACGCCAATTTCCGTTATCAATTCTTGAAAATTATTTATGGAATCTATTTTGTTTAAACTATTTAATGATTGATGGTTTTCTTTTACTTTACTTAAATCATCAAAAGTATAGCTTATAAAACGTCTGCTTTTAGTAGGAACAATAAAAGGAAGTTTATTGTCTTTGGCATTGGTGTTTGATATATAGCCTAAAATTTGTGGAATACTATCGTTGAATTTAGTAATACCTCTAAAACTGACTTGCTCTTGTGATAAATCCATACTAAGTATTGTAGAATTTCCCAATAATTTTGATGATATTCTGTCCTTACTTACAGTATATATGGATATAGGTCCTTTTGGCTTTAGCTGATTAAAGCTATTTAGTTTTTTTTTGGATGTTTGATTATCAATTACATGTTTAATACTCTTTTTATTATTTGATGCAACAAAAAAACTATCAATCACAGTATTGAATAATGTGTCGCCTACAATTTTAGTTTTTTTAATAGTATGTTTTTTGTATTTGGATACATTAATGTCCTTAATATTTACACTGTCCTTAATTAATATTGAGTCATTATATCTTGTTATAAGATAAGATGTATCATTAGTGTCAAATGCGATTATAATTTCTCTATTAGTGTTTAGGTATTCTAATTGAGACATTACTAATTCAAAGCTACTGCTTTCGTTTATATCTGTTATGTCTATAAGGCTATTAGCATTAATATTACTGTCAAAAATATTCTTATTATCTAGCTTTAAAACGAATGAAGCATTTTCGGGAATAAAATCGATTGCCTTTGTTCTTACTTTGTTATTCTTATTGCATGAAGAAACAAGAATAATCATTAGGGATAGGACCAATAGGTTTTTCATCAAGGCACTTTTAGCAAAAATAATGAACTTATAGATTTAATTTCAATTGCTCAGGAAGTAATCTGAAAGTTTTTCTGTGATAAGGCGTTATGCCATATTCTCTAATTGCGTCTCTATGTTCTTTTGTTGGGTAGCCTTTGTTTTGTTTCCAATTGTACATGGGGTATTCTAAATGAATTTTCTCCATGTATTCATCACGATATGTTTTTGCCAAAACTGATGCGGCCGCAATACTCATATATTTACCATCTCCTTTTATTATGGTTTCGTATGGAATCTTTTTATAAGGTTTAAACTTATTACCATCTACAATTATAAACTCAGGAATGGTTTTTAACTTTTCAATAGATTTATGCATTGCAAGTATTGATGCATTTAAAATATTAATTTTGTCTATCTGTTCAGGAAAAATATGAGACACAGCAAAACAGATAGATTCCGATTCAATTATCGGCTTAAGGTATTCTCTTTTTGAATGGCTTAGCTGTTTTGAGTCATTTAAAATAATGCTATTAAAGGATTTAGGCAAAATTATTGCGGCAGCGGTAACTGGACCGGCTAAACAGCCACGACCTGCCTCATCAGTTCCGCACTCCCTAACGAAAGAAGAGTAATTATATTGTAGGCTCAAAATGTTAAAATTTAAACAAAGTTAAAACTTTAACGCAACCATTTATATAATCCTGCATCTTAATGCCAAACGAATCCTTTATTTAACTGCGTTTTATAATAATTTTGACTAAAGGTCGCTTTAACATTTTTTTAGCTCAAATACTTGCGTAATTAAGATATTATTAAGATGTTTGCGACTGACTAACTCAAATAATTGTTTTATGAAATTAAAATTGACACACGTGTTGACGCTATGTTTAGCGTTCGCAATGCAGTTTTCTTTTGCACAAGAGAAGACAATCACTGGTACTGTAACATCTGCTTCGGATGGATTGCCATTACCAGGAGTAAACGTAATCGTTAAAGGAACTACTAGGGGAGTTCAGACGGATTTTGATGGAAACTATTCTATTACTGCAAGTCCTACTGAAACACTCGTTTTCTCTTTTGTAAGCATGAAGAATCTAGAAATGCTTGTAGCAGATAATTCTACGCTTAACATTTCTATGGAAGATGATGTTGCTGCATTAGATGAAGTAGTAGTGGTAGGTTATGGTACAACAACGAAAAAGGCTTATGCGGGTACTGCATCCACAATTAAGACGGAGAATATTGAGGCTAAGAACTTTTCTAACGTAACACAAGCCTTAACAGGTGAAGTTGCTGGTGTAACAGTAATCAATACTTCTGGTCAGCCAGGTACAGTCGGTACTATTCGTATTAGAGGGTATGGTTCGCCATCAGGTAACCGTGCTCCATTATATGTAGTAGATGGTATACCTTACGCAGGAACGTTCGACCTAAATGCGGTTAACCCAGCTGATATAAAAAGTACAACTGTACTCAAAGATGCTACAGCTACAGCTATTTATGGTTCTAGAGGTGCAAATGGTGTAGTTATAATCACCACTAAAAATGGTACAAGAGAAGATGCTTACATCGAGGTGGACGTTAAAACTGGTGTGAATCAGCAGTTGATACCGAGGTATGATGTAGTTACTAATCCTGATGAATATATTGGATATGTATGGGAAGGGTTGTTTAATAGAGGTGTTGCTACAGGTAATGCCGATCCTGTTGCTTTTGCTAATAATACTCTGTTAGGAGACAACGGAATTGGAGCTGGTTATAATATGTGGAATGTGCAAACTGGAGCAGAACTAATCGATCCAGCAACAGGAACTGTTAGACCTAGCGTACAGAGATTATTTACACCGGAAAGATATGCAGACCTAGCTTTTGGTACTGGTTACAGAACTGAAGCAAACGTAAGAATGGGTGGTGGATCCGAAAAATCTAAGTATTTTGTGTCAATTGGACACCTTAATGATAGCGGTTATTCTATCAATTCAGATTTCAAGAGATACTCATTAAGATTAAATTTAAATTCAGACGTTAAGGACTGGTTAAAATTAGGTGTTAACTTAGGCTATGCTTATACTGAAAGTACAAATAATGGACAGATAGCAGGTTCGGAAAACTTGTTTGAATTTGCTGATAAAATGGCGCCTATTTATCCAGTATTTGCTAGATATCCAAATTCAGCCGAATTAATTGAAGACCCTGTTTTTGGAGGATTCCAATACGATTATGGATCTCCAACAGGTGGAACAACACCAGACCCTGATAGAGCGTTCACAAGAGCTAGACCAAATGCAAATTTATTGAATCCAATAGGATCAGCATTATTCGACTTTGATGGTAGAAATACTCATGGACTAAATGGTAATATTAAAGCTGATTTCAAATTTACAGATTGGTTGACTTTCGAAACAACTTTTGGAGGAACTTATTCTGCTGAAAGACGAAATGATGTTTCAAACCATGTTTATGGTACGGGTGCTAACCCAAATGGTACTATAACTGTAAGAGACAGAATAAGATGGACTCAATCTTTCTTACAATTATTACGTTTTAGAAAATCATTTGGCAACCATTCCCTAGAGGCTTTAGCTGCTCACGAAACTTTTGAGCAAAGTTTTACACAATCGCGAGAATTTAAACAAAATGTAGTATTACCTGGAATATACACATTGAATAATTATATCGAAAGTACTGGACCACCAGATGGATATGAAGATGCTGCTGGATTAGAATCTTATTTTTCTCAGGTAAATTACAACTATGACGGGAAGTATTACTTAACAGGATCTATAAGAACAGATGGTTCTTCACGATTAAATGGTAATCAATGGGACGTATTCGGTTCTGTAGGAGCTGCTTGGGTATTGAGTGAAGAAGATTTCATGGCAGATAGTATGTTTTCTTACTTGAAAGTTAAAGGATCCTATGGTATCACTGGTGATCAACAAGGTGTATCAACTGCCAGAGGATTTGATACATTCAATGCCAATTTTATTGGTGGAGGATTAGCATTGGATTTAGATGTAGCTGGAGGAGAAAATCTGACTTGGGAAACATCTACGATGACGCAAGGAGGTATTGAATTGAGTTTAGGTAACTATTTGGATGCCAATTTCGATTACTATAGAAAAGAAACTGACAATCTGTTTTTTAACAGACGTGTTGGTCCATCTTCTGGACAAGCATCTGTATTCCTTAATGATGGTGAGGTGTTGAACGCAGGATTTGAATTTGATGTTACTGGCCACATTGTAAATACAGATGACTTTAAATTAGATGTATCTGTTAATGGAGAGATTTTGAGCAATGAATTGCTGAAAATGCCATTTGAACCAGCGACAGGAGCTGATAAAATTATTGACTCCGGATCTAGTGAAGATGGTGCTTATGCATTCGCTAAAGGACGTTCTATCTTTGACTTTTATATGAGAGAATGGGCAGGTGTTGATCCTTCGGATGGTGCGCCAATGTGGTATCAATATTATGATGATGCTAATGATAATAATGTCTTAGATGCTGGAGAAGATAACTTTCAAGTACTAGATGAAAACGGAGTAAATATAAATACTTCTTCAGAACTTTTTGAGTATCAAGTTTTGACACCAGGAGCTAACATTAAGAGAACTACAACAAAACAATATGCTAATGCTACTGAAGTGTATTTAAATAAATCTTTTATTCCAGATTTAAGAGGTGCGTTTAGAATAGGTGGTAAAATCAAGAATTTTGATTTCTCTACACAATTTACATACAGCATAGGTGGATATGCTTATGACGGGCAGTATGGGGAATTAATGAGTGATCGATTTGGAGCTGCTGGGAATAATTTCCACAGAGATATCGCTAACAGATGGAGACAACCTGGTGATATAACAAACGTACCAGCACTTACTGATAATGCCATTATAAATGGAACATCACAATCATCTCGTTTTATTACAAGCACAGATTTTATAGCATTAAACAATGCTAGAATAGGATATACATTACCTAATAGATTTATAGAAAATATAGGTATAGATGCGGTTAATTTATGGGTGTCGGGAGACAACTTGTTCATTAATACTGCTAGAGAAGGTTTCAACCCTTCTGTTAGAGAAGTTGGAAGTTCGGCACGAAGAATTTATGCGCCTGCAACGACGATAACATTGGGAGCGAAAGTTAAGTTTTAACAAAAAAAAGCAATTATTATGAAAAATTTATTAAAAATTACATTAGCATTAACTACGATGTTCGGGCTTTATAGCTGTGAAGACATCATTGACAACAGTGGTGATCCAGAAACGAGTCAACCTACTCAACTTTTAACAAATGCTCAATTAGAAGCAGCAGCAGAAACTAACTTGGGGATACCAGCTGCTTTTGTTGGAGGTTTGTATGCACAGATGATTCAGTTCGGTAGTGGTGGTACTTCAGGACATGATGATTTTGGACACAAATCTTATGATGTATTTAGTGACATGTTAAGTGGTGACATGGCATTAAGTGTAAGTACATACGGATGGTATAGAGCATCTATTACTGAGTTCGGAGCACCGCAGGATTTTACATTTGGAGATAACAGACAAGTTTGGAGATATTACTACAGAATTGTTAGATCTGCAAATACAGTGATTCAAAACTTAGGTGGTAACGATGCAATCCCTGAAAACCCAGACAACAAGTTTGCTATGGGTCAGGCTAAAGCTATGAGAGCACATTCTTATTTCTACTTAACTCAGTTTTATCAAAAGGAATATAATGCTGCTGAAGCAATTTTGCCTCTTTACACTGAGCCTTCTGCTATAAATGTAGGCAAATCTACTGCAGGTGAGATTTATGACCTGATGGAAAGTGATTTAACTGACGCTATTTCTTTATTAGAAGGATTTAACAGAACAGCAAAAAACCAAGTAAATCAAGATGTAGCTAGAATGATACTTGCTTATGTTCTTGGAGCTAAAGGTGGAAGAGACGGTGAAGTAGCAACACTAACACAGCAAGTTATTAACGCTGGTAATCATACAATGCTGGCTGCAGGAGACGTTACTAATGGTTTTACAGATGTAAATTCTCCAAGTTGGTTGTGGGGTATTGATATTGTTGAAGCTAACGGTTTAGGATTAGTGTCTTGGTGGGGTCAGATTGATTCTTTCTCATATAGTTATGCTTGGGCTGGTGATTTTAAAGCCATTGACCAATCACTTTATGATGCTATACCAGCTGACGATGCTAGAAAATCACAATTCTATTCAGTATCAAGCAGTTCAAGATACTTACAGCCATTATTCAAGTTCTATGCTTCTGGAAGTATAGGTGGTGTATCTCAGACAGTAACTGCTGATTATGTATATATGAGAATTGAAGAAGCATATCTTTTAAATGCTGAAGCAAATGCTCGTAATGGTGCAGACGGTGCTGCTAGAACAAGCCTTAGTGCATTAGTCTCAAGAAGAATGCCTGATGCATCTTACATCAATGGATTAAGTGGTCAAGCATTGCAAGACGAAGTTTACCTACAGACTAGAATAGAGCTTTGGGGTGAAGGTAAAAGTTACTTAGCAATGAAACGTAATAAGGCCATGACAGTGAGAGGGGCAAACCACTTATCGTTCGTAGGTGAGCCAGTTTCTTACAACGATGAGAGAATGCAATTTGAAATTCCACTTGATGAAATTCAAAACAATCCGTTCGTATCAGAACAAAATCAATAAAGTATATTGCCAATCATCTCAAACTAACCTCTTGAGATGATTGGTTTTTATAAAACCAATTTAAACTAATAAACTTATGAAAACATTTTTAAAATATTCATTCGCTATCATATGCCTTTCATTGTTCATTGGCTGTGAAGATGCTGATGACGGTACAAATACAGATTTGAATTATCTAACATTTGAATCTGACTCTTACGATTTTGGAGTTGATATCGGTGGATCTACAACAAATCAAGTAAACGTATACACTGGAAATGTTACTAATTCTGCAAGAACTTTTAGTGTATCGGTTGATGCTGATAATACATCATTGATGAGTGGTGCTTATACTGTACCTAGCTCAATTACTATTCCAGCTGGTTCTAACGAAACAGCAATGGAAATACAAATTAGTGATATGGGTATCGGTCCTGCTGGAGAAACTCTTGCTTTAGCTTTTAACGATGACCAAGGTATTTTTACTAGCGACATGATTGTATTAAATGTTTTTCAAGTATGTCCAAACGACGAGTCAACTGTAAGTTTCTTGTTAGATGGTTATGGTAGTGAGGTAACATGGACTATTATGGATGCTTCTGGAACTGTGGTATCTGCTGGTGGACCTTATGCTGATGGTGATGCTTCTGCCAGTGCCTCTGCATGTTTAATTGTTGGTAGTACTTATACTTGGACTATCAATGATAGCTTTGGTGATGGATTGTCTTTCCCAGCTAACGGTACAGCTACCATTACTTATAATGGCAATGTGTTATCAACAGTTACTGGTAATTATGGTTCTCAGTACGTAGATACTTTTACTGTAGAATAATAAATAATCATCCAAAAATATTTAAAAGGCTTGTATTTAAAATACAAGCTTTTTTTATATCTAATCATTTGAAACAATTTTGCTCACAAGCCCAACTTAATATTCAATAAACAGTATTTATTAATTAAAAGTTAAAGCTGCAATAAAGTTGTCTTAATTGTGTTTTTTATTTGGTGTACACTACGAAGTCTATTTAATAGTACTTTTTTTCAAAAAAACATTCTCATTCTGACTACTAATATTTTATTTGAATTAATTTTATCCAAGTTATATCGAATTTCGATTATGAATAAATCTTGTGTCTTAGCCTTATTACTTTTACTTCAGTGCACAATTGTTTTTGGGCAAGTGAAGCTATCGGGAAAACCAGGTTTAAACGAAGAAGATAGAAAATTAAGTGATTCTCTTGGTGGCTCCATAGAGAGCACAAGCAACAAAAATATTAAGAATCTTGACGCTAAGATTGCAGATTATAAGATAATTAATATTCATAACGACTCTACTTATGTAGATACAACACTCACCATTAACAAGGAATTTAAGTATAATTATCTGAGGAGAGATGATTTTAACTTAATGCCATTTGCCAATCTAGGACAAACATACAATACTTTAAGATATGATTTTTCAGAGAATCATATCTTACCAGCTTTTGGAGCAAGGGCTAGGCATTTTAATTACATGGAAGTAGATGATATTGATTATTACAGAGTTCCAACACCCTTAACCGAGTTATTCTATAAAACTGGCTTTGAACAAGGTCAAGTAATAGACGCGTTTTTTACTGTAAATACTTCTAACAGATTTAATTTTTCAGTAGCCTATAAAGCCCTGAGATCTTTGGGTAAGTACCAACATGCCCTAACAAGTACGGGTAATCTGAGATTTACTACTAATTACCGCACTGCGAATGATAAATACAATATGCGAGCGCATCTTGTAGTTCAAGATTTACTTAATGAAGAAAATGGAGGAATTATCGATGGAGAAATTCAACGTTTTGAATCTGGAGAAGAAGAATTTAAAGATCGTTCAGTATTTCAAGTTAATTTCGAAAATGCCGAAAACGTTTTAAAAGGTAGGCGTTATTATTTAGATCAGAATTATAATATTATTTCTAAAAAAGACTCTTTAAGCCATACATACTTAAGGGTCGGAAATATAATTTCATTTGAAGATAGGTTTTATCAGTTTACCCAAACAAGTCAAGATAGTTATTTTGGAGATGCATTTATATCTTCAAACTTAAGAGATAAAGTTACTTTAGAGGATTTTAATACGAGTTTTTATACCACTTACGATAATAACGCAATTGGTGAGTTAATGTTGAGTTTAGATTACGCCGATATTAATTATGGATATAATAAGATAGTAGTTCTAGATGAACAAACTATACCAAATAGGATAAAAGATAAGATAGTATCTGTGAAAGGAAATTATCAAAACAGTTTTGGAAAATTAAATTTAAAGGCTAATGCAAGCGCCAATATAACAGGAGACCTTAACGGAAATTCTTTCAAGGCCATTGCTAAATATGCGATGAGTGAAGATAACGAGATTTC
>CALDUJ010000128.1 GCA_937923735.1 uncultured Flavobacteriaceae bacterium
ACGTTTGTTGGAAAAGTTATCTAAAGGAAATGTAACCCTTAATGTTAAGATAGAAACCAAAGTCTATCCGTCTGAAGAATTAACAATCGTAGCTGACGTAAAAGGTACAAAAAACCCAAAAGAACGATTGGTATTTAGTGCACATGTTCAAGAACCTGGTGCCAATGATAATGCCACAGGTGTTGGCGTGGCGTTGGAAATGGCGAAAACAACAGCAAAACTAATTAGGGAAAACAAAATTGCTCATGACAGAACATTAACCTTTTTATGGGGCGATGAAATCGTATCTACAAAGCGTTATGTTGAAGAAGACAAAGAAAGAGCAAAAGATATTAAATGGGGCATAAGTCTAGATATGGTGGGCGAAAATACAGCCATTACTGGCGGTACATTTTTAATTGAAAAAATGCCAGACCCAAGCGCAGTTTGGACACGCGGTAATGACAAACATTCTGAATGGGGAGGCGAAGTAATGAAGTTGGAAGACATGAAACCTCATTATCTTAACGACTTTCTTTTAGGTAAGTTCAAAGAACAAGGCAAACGTGCTAATTGGGTTGTTGAGGTCAACCCGTTTGAAGGCGGAAGCGACCATGTACCCTTTCTACGAAACAACATACCAAGCGTGTTGTTTTGGCATTTTACAGACCAATTTTATCATACGGACAATGACCGATTGGATAAAGTATCTAAATCAACCTTAAGGAATGTCGGAACTGCGGCATTAGCGTCTGCTTACGAACTAATAAATGCTGATGCAAGTACTGCTAAAACCATCATTGCCGAGATTGAAAAGGCCGCTTTAGCACGACTGAATGAAGAACTGAAGCAAGGAAAGTTGGCTATTGCCAGAGGCGAATCTAAAGAGACTCAAATAGAAATCATAAAAGCTTGGGAGGATTGGTATATCAAGGCTTTAGAAACGACTAGCGATATGGTTAGTGATGAGTTGCTAGTAAAAGAACAGATATTAAATGCAACAAAACATATAAGTAGGTTTTCGAGTCAAATTCTTACTAAATTCTAAGATTTGTTTTATAAGATTATTAACATAATTGTATTAAAAATGAGTAATTTTGCTATATTCAAGACAATATGAAGTTACCGATATCTATTGACCCATGCCCAATAGTTGAAGCAGCACTAGAATTTCGTTTTAATCCTAGCGTTCCAAGAAGTGCAGTTTTTGGGATTTTCTATAACGCTTTAAGTGAGTGGTTGAATTCTGAACCCGAGGATTTACCAATACTACAACTAGCAGAAAATGTTAGATTTGAAGACCCTTCATTAAGACATAAAACCCATTATCAATTCGTAAGAGATGGTTTAATAATTCAAATTGGACCAGATGTTTGTCTTATTAGCTCAGCACCAGAATATATAGGTTGGAGTAAATTTTCAAAAGAAATATTCGAATTGTTAGACAGGACTATTAAATCTGGAATTGTTGAGTCATTTACAAGACTAGGGTTTAGATATATTAATTTTTTTGAAGAAAAAGTTCTAGATAATACCAATATAAATGTATTCTACAACGAAAAGCCAATTGATAATAGTGAAACTAGTTTAACAACTTCATTTGAGCATTCAAACTTTAAAAGTATTTTAAGGCTTTCAAATAATGCACTATTAAATGATGGAAGAAATGGTTCAATTATTGACATTGACACCTTTGTAAAAATTGACATGGATATACCTGAATTTAAAAAAAATTACAAGAAAATTATTGAAGAAGGTCATTTAGAAGAAAAAACACTATTCGTTAGTTTACTAAAGCCAGAGTTTTTAGAAAATTTTAATCCAAAATATTAAATGATGAAAGACGACACAAACATAACTACAAAAGTTATTATTGCGGCTACTATGACGGCTTCATGTGTAGCGTTAGATGATCATAAGACATTTCGAACTGAAGCTATACCTTCAGCAAAATTCACATCTCAATATAAAAACAAATCTTTAGCTAATATGCTAGAGAAATATAAAGCTGATGGGACAAGTACTGCATTATGGTCGAAACAATATTATTCATTAAAAAGAGAGAGATTAGATGAGAATCAATTCATACTTGATATTGGTTCTTTTGATACAATGAATATTTCTCAAATTTTGTTTTCAAATTCAAGAGAGTTGGATAATGAAATGGCTCTTGCGCTCGAAAGAACAGTAGATAAAATAGGAAAAGATTCAACGAATTTACCAAACAGACTGTAAGATTGTATGGATTTAATTCATCATCTTGACAAATTAATGCCAGATTATTTATCTGATACTCAAAAAAGCAGATTACGAGATGGATTAAAACAATTTAATGATGACAGTGTAATAAACAAGAATTACACTCATTTTTATTCACAAAGGAAAAATGAAATATTTCTTCAAGGAGATTTAATCAAGCAGTTAAGATTCCCATCTTTTAACTATGACGATGGTTCATATAAGAAAAGGTATTTTGATGCGGTAATTATATCTAATACTTGTGACATTGATGGGGCAAATAAAACTTCAATTCCTAAAAATGTTTTACTAGCAAAGGCAATTCCGTTAAATGAGTATATATCTGAATTAGAAAATATAGGGATTAGTAATTTAAGTGATAAAATTAGGCATTTAAAAAATCAAATGTTTTCTAATTTGTTGTATTTGCCTGTAACCAAATCGTCAATTGAGTACGTAGTCCTTTTAGATGATATTAGTCAGGTTTCTAAGGATGAGTTGAATCAACTTGTAGGTGATATTGAATCGAACAGAATAGAAGCTTTAGACTATTTCGGATATTATCTGTTTATTTTCAAACTTTCTTATCACTTGTGCAGGATGCCTCAAGAAGACTATAGAAAATAAAATGAGCCAGTCTTTTCAACCAGCGCATTAAATTCTTATTTATTTTCAATGAAATTTAGATAATTAATACTGAGACCCATCATGTTTTCCACGTTCCCAACCATGCTTTCCTAAGTATTGATCGCCACTCTCAACAGCACCATCTTCAATACTTGTTCCCATACTGTCGTTCCAACGATTTAGGTATCCGAAAAGGGAAATTACACCTAACATCTCTACAATTTCGCCTTCATCCCAATGTTCGTAGAGACGTTTCTTAATGTTTTCATCTACACCATTTGGTACTTGAGAAGCCACTAAAGAAAAATCTAACGCTGCACGTTCGGCCTCAGAAAACGCAGGATGCGTTCTGTATTCCCAAATATTATCTAGTTGTTCTTGTTCGGCACCGTAACGTTCCGCAGCTCTTATGGCATGAGCCTGACAATAACGGCAACCTGTAGAGTTACTGCTTACCCAAGCAATCATACGTTTTAGTGCTGAGGTAACACGACCTTCATTCGCCATCACAGCTTTATTCAAATTTATAAATGCTTTACTTATGGCAGGACGACGCTGCATGGTAAGTATGGAATTTGGACAGAATCCAAGCGTTTCGTTAAAAAATTCCGCAAGTTCTTTTGTTTCTGGGTCGTGTTCAGGAGATAACGGCGTAACTAATGGCATAAGTTTTTTGGTGATTAGATTAGTAAGTTGAATTAATGAGCTCGAAGTTACAAAACTTTTTCACTTCTTATAAGTCAAAAAAGTCATCTCTATTTTCGTACTTTGTAGAATCAAAAATAAACAACTAATGGCACAAAAAGTAACCACACATTGGAAAGGGAATTTGCAATTCGAATCTGACAATCCGAATGGTAAAACAGTCTTAATGGATACCTCTCCAGAAAATGGAGGTCATAATTCTGGTTTAGGTCCCAAGGCGATGATGCTGTCTTCTTTGGCAGGCTGTTCAGGTTTGGATGTTGTATCTATTTTAGATAAAATGAAGGTTAAAATCTCTGATTTTAGAATGGATACTTATGGAGAACTTACCGAAGAACACCCTAAATATTATCATACGGTTTCAATTGAATATCATTTTTATGGAGGAGATTTAGATGAAGGGAAAATCAAAAAAGCAGTCGACCTTTCTATTGAAAAATATTGTGGTGTGATGGAAATGTTCAGAAAGTTTGCCGATGTTAAAACATCCATTCATTACCACAATTCTTAAGAATGCGATGGACACTAAAGCCCAGGGCAGACAATCAAAAACTTAAAGCATTACAAGAAGCTCTTAAAGTTGATGAGACAGTTGCGTCGCTTTTACTCCAGCGTGGTATTGAGACTTACGATGATGCTAAAACTTTTTTCAGACCAAGTTTCGCCGATTTGCATGACCCATTCCTGATGAAGGACATGGACAAGGCAGTCGAACGTATAGAATTAGCGTTATCCAAAAAAGAGAACATCTTAGTATATGGAGATTACGACGTGGATGGCACGACCAGTGTCGCTTTAATGTCATCGTACCTAAAAACCAAACAAGATAATGTTTCAACTTACATACCTGACAGATATGATGAGGGCTATGGTATTTCGTACAAAGGCATTGATTATGCTTGGGATAATGATTTTTCTCTCATTATTGCTTTGGATTGCGGCGTAAAGGCGATTGATAAAATTGCCTATGCAAAAGAAAAGGGCATCGATTTTATTATTTGTGACCATCATAGACCTAGCGAAAAACTTCCGAATGCTATTGCAGTTTTAGACCCAAAACGAGAAGATTGCGAGTACCCTTATAAAGAGTTATGCGGCTGTGGTGTAGGGTTTAAGTTGATACAGGCATTAGCTTTAAAAGAAGGGAAATCTGTTGAAGATCTAACAGAGTATTTGGATTTAGTTGCTACTGCAATAGGTGCAGACATCGTTCCGATTACCGGAGAGAACCGCGCTTTGGCTTATTTTGGCCTACAAGTAATCAATAATAGTCCAAGGACTGGATTTAAAGCGATTCTAAAACAGGTCAAAAAGGACGAATTAACTATTACGGACGTCGTATTTATTATTGCACCACGGATTAATGCGGCTGGAAGAATGAAGCATGGCAACCATGCCGTAACACTACTTACGGAAACCGATATCAATTTTGCAGCTGAATGTGCAGCGGACATAGAACAATTCAATACCGATAGGCGAGAAGCCGATAAGAGCATTACTGAACAAGCCTTAAATCAAATTGAAGACAATAAAGAACAAGAAGGTTTTACAACGGTTGTATATGATGAAAGTTGGCATAAAGGCGTTATAGGTATAGTAGCATCCAGACTAACAGAAACGTATTACAGACCCACATTGGTATTTACCAAAAGCGGAAATAAGTTGGCTGCATCAGCTAGATCGGTTAAAGGGTTCGATGTTTACAATGCTCTGGAAGCCTGCTCAGAACATATCGAACAATTTGGAGGGCACAAATATGCTGCTGGGCTGACGCTTAAAGAAGAAAACTACCCTGCTTTTAAGGCTAAGTTTGAAAGTGTAGTAAAACAAACAATCGACCCGCAACTTCTAGTGCCGGAAATAAAGATTGATAAGGCAATAAACTTAGATAAGGTAAACGATAAATTAATGCGGATCATACGTCAATTTGCACCTTTTGGACCAGGTAATATGACACCGGTTTTTATGAGCGATAATTTACAGGACTCAGGATATAGTAAGCGTGTTGGTGAGGACAAATCTCATTTAAGGATCACGGTAACCCAAAATGGGGTTGATAATATTACCGGGATTGGTTTTGGAATGGGAGACAAGTATCATTTAATTGAAAACAAACAACTGTTTAAAGCGGCATACACAATTGATGAAAATGTCTGGAACGGAACGACCTCAATTCAGCTTAAATTAAAAGATATTAAGGCATAGATATATGACGAAAAACGACCCATACGCAGCTCTTAGAATTAAAGAATTCAATATTTTCTTGCTGCTGCGCTTTGCTTTGGTTTTTGGATGGTCTATGCAGTTTATAGTTATAGAGTGGCAAGTATATGCGTTAACCGAGGACCCATTATCACTCGGAATTATAGGTCTTTGCGAATTTTTACCTGCATTTTTTCTTGCGCCATTTGCCGGACATATAGTCGATAGGAAAGAAAAACGCAATCTATTTATGCTTTGTATTGCCCTGTTTTCTTTAATTAGTTTCGGACTATTTTGGCTGACATCAGAGACAATTGAGGCCACTTGGCAAACACATACGATTTTATATGCAATTTATGCATTGGTGTTTTTTGGAGGGGTTTTGAGGGCTTTCTTTGGACCGACTATTTTCTCTCTCATAGCACTACTTGTACCAAAGAAAATATATCCCAATGCAGCAACATGGAGTAGCAGTACATGGAAAGGTGCCAGTGTGTTTGGTGCGTTGTGTGGTGGATTTTTAATTGCCTGGATAGGTGTACATCATACTCTTGGCATTATATTTTTGTTGGTAATGTTTGCTTTATTGTTAGTGTTTCGGATAGCTAAAAAGCCGATTTTGAATAAAGATTCAAATGAATCAGTAAAAGAAAGCCTTAAAGCGGGAATCAATTTTGTATTTAATGACAAAGTCATTTTAGGAGCACTAACCTTAGATATGATTGCTGTTCTATTTGGTGGTGCCGTATCGATTTTTGCGGTGTTTGCAACAGATGTTTTAGACGCGGGGCCCAAAGGTTTCGGGATATTAAATGCAGCACTATCTTCAGGTAGTATTATCACTATGTTAGCGACAACCTATATTCCTATAACTAAAGATACAGGAAAGAAATTACTCGTTTCCGTTTTCGGTTTTGGTGTTTGTATGATAATTTTTGGTGCTTCAAAATTATTATGGTTAAGTGTTTTAGCACTGTTCTTTTCTGGAGTTTTTGATGGGATTTCGATGGTTGTGCGCCAAACGATACTTCAATTAAAGACGCCCGATAATATGCGAGGTCGAGTGGGTGCGGTCAATTCCATGTTTGTAGGGTCTTCCAACGAGCTTGGTGCTCTGGAAAGTGGTATAGCCGCACGAATTTTTGGTGCTCCCTTAGCGGTTATTCTTGGAGGCACCGTAACGCTTATTGTTGTTACTATTATTGGTGTAAAAAACAAACCTTTAAGAGAGCTTGATTTACAAGAAGATATTAAGGAACAAGAAAAAAATGATTAATATTCTTTTAGTTGAAGAGTTTCTCCATCAAAAACCCCATAAGTATAATAAGATATCCAATCGCCTAAGTTGATATATTTTGAATCACTTCCTAAATCTATTTCCAAAGGAAGATGCCTATGTCCAAACACAAAATAATCGTGATGCTCCTCTTTTAATTTACCTTTAGAGTATTGTACTAACCATTCGTTTTCTTCACCCAAGAATGTTGCATCATCATCACCTGAAATAAGCTTATTTTTCACGGACATGTACTGCGCTATCTTCATACCAAAGTCTGGATGAAACCAGCTAAAAAGCCATCTAAAAATTGGGTTTGTAAAAACTTTTTTCATTCTTTTATACCCTTTATCGCCAGGGCCTAATCCATCGCCATGACCAATAAAAAACAACTTATTATTTAGTTTGAACCTTTGTGGTTTATGAAACACAGGAATGCCTAGTTCCTCCTCAAAATATCCGTTCATCCAGAGATCATGATTACCAACAAAATAATATACAGGAATACCAGAATCACTTATCTCTGCTAATTTCCCTAGAGTTCTTGTGAATCCTTTCGGGACAACAGACTTATACTCAAACCAAAAATCGAACAAATCCCCAAGGAGTAAAATTGCAGCTGCATCGTGCTTCACTTCATCTAACCAAGCCACGAATTTTTTTTCTCGGGGTCTTGACGCCTCCTGAGTTGGAGCTCCTAGATGATTATCGGAAGCGAAATACACTTTCTTTCCTGAAGGAACTGATATGTGATGAGAATCAGTCATTATCAGAAGCAAACCACTCTGCAAAGGAGGTTGCCGTTTCTTGAAGTTTTAATGAATGTAATTTGATGTCTTGAGGCAATCTCTTTTTAATCTTTTCAGCAAAATCAATCACCATCATTTCGCTAGTTGGTTGGTAATCTACTAGAAGAACATTATGTCCTCTGTCTTCTAATTCTTTAGCAAGCTCAACATGCGGTGTGTTTTTATTAAAAACAGTCGCATGATCAAAGACATTAACGATTTCTTCTTTCACGATTTTTTTGAGATCACTAAAATCAATTACCATCCCAAATTTTACATTGTTATTATCTGAAATTGGAATTCCAATAACAGTGACATCTAATCTGTAACTATGCCCGTGAACATTCTTGCACTTGCCATCATAGCCATATAGGGCATGACCAGTTTCGAAAGAAAACTGCTTTGTAATACGAATAGAACTCATCGTTTTTTATTTCTGTTTATAAAGTAGATAACGACTATTGCAACACCTAATAAAAGGAATAAGCCGTTTCCACTTAAAAAAGACATTATATCCATAGATTATTTTTTAGATTTCTTGTTAAAGTATCTGTAAAGAAAGTAACCAATAACAACCAACAGAATGAATGGCAATATTTTGCCTATCATGTAACCAACATTATATCCAGCATCATAGGCTCCAGAATCTTGTATAATTGTAAAAAAACGCATAATAAGTATCTTTAAAGATGGTTCAAATTTAGCCCTTTTGCGCTAGTGGTAAAAATAGTTGACGGAATTTTATAATTAATGGAAATCCTCGAACTAAAATCCAAGCGGTCAAAGCAATAAAGATACCGTATAGTTTGTAATCTAAATTATCTAACCAAAACACTAAGGGCACAAATACTAAAAATGTCGAAAAGAGTAATAGATTTCTTAAATACTTCATCTTGCCAAGTCCTTTGAAAATGCCATCAAAAATAAATGCCAACGCACAGAAAGGCTGCATAATGAGTACAATCCAAAATATATTATAAAATTGATCTAAAACTGCTTGTTCTTTGGTGAAAATTGTTCCGATTGGGAAGTAAACAATAGCTCCAATAATAGCTAACACAGTGCCGCTGATTATTCCATATTTTATGAGTTTATTGCTTAAGGTAATTAAAGAAGTGTAGTCTTTGGCGCCGAAAAGTTTACCTGAAAGGATATTTCCTGCACTTGAGTACCCATCTATCATAAAAGCCCCCAAAAACCAGAGATTAATGGCAATGGTGTAAGCTGCTATGTATTCTGCACCATAACTAGTTGAAAAAGCACTAGCATAATATAAAGTAACGTTTAGGGCAATGGTTCTGACAAATAGATTGAGAATCATTAATATGAATTTTTTAATTTCCTTGTTGAATGGAAAAGTAACCTTTAGAGAAATTGAGGTTTTAGATAGTAACAAATAAGCCGATAATATTGCCATTGTTAGTTGGGCTATAACACTAGCATAAGCAGCCCCTTTTATATTCATGGGTTCTATTAAACCATCGACACCATAAACAAGAACAAAATCTAAAATTACATTAATTAGTGTTCCTATTATGGCTATTATCATAGGATAATAGGTGTTTTGCAAACCTCTAAACGTGCCAAAAACAGCAATTACAAAAAGTGTAAAAGGAAAGCCAAAGACCCTTACCTTATAATAATCTACGCTATAATCTAGTATTAAATCTGAAGCGTTATAAAGTTTGAAAATGCTTTCAGCAAAGGGATATGTCCCAATAATAATAAGAATACTTAAAGAGGTAATTAAAAAGATGGCCTGAGCAGGTAAATTTTTAACTGCTTCCAAATTATCAGCACCTACATATTGAGAAACAATGGATGATATAGCACTACGGGTTTGGCCTAACACCCAAATAAGCATAGATAAAAACGTAGTAACTATACCTACTGCTGCTAAAGACTCGGTAGCATTAACATCAATATTTCCTACAACTGCCGCATCAGTTAATGATAAAATTGGCTCTGACACTCCAGAAATTAATGCTGGAATAGCGAGTTTGTTGATGTTTTTAAAGCTTATGGATGTATTCAAAGTACTAATTCATAACAATGAAAAGGGAATTCACTTTGCTTTGGAAAATAAATGTCTCCTAATCTTTTATAGCCACGAAGTTCGTAAAACTTTTGATTTCTTTTGTTCTGTGAAAAGGTGTCTAACCTTATAGAAGTATAGTTGTTTTCTATGGTATATTTCTCGGCAAACGCCATTAATTGCTGAGCATAGCCTTTGCCTTGATAATTTGGATGAATTGCCACACGATGGATGTAAATATTTTTGTTATTAGGAGTTAACCATTCAATAGGTATATATTCGTCATCCATATGGGTAGAGATAACAATACACCCAATAATTGTGCTATTAACCTCTAATACATAAAGTTCGTTTCTTCTGACATCATTTTCGAAAGCAGATTTGGATGGGTAATGCTCATTCCATTGGTAGATATCTTTGCTAATCATATAATTAGCACATGCTTTGGTAACAACCATTAAAATGTCAATATCCTCAGCTTTAGCCAATCTAATCATATAATTCAGTATTTTTACATGATAAATTTAGACTTTATATTTCATAAAATGAAGAATATCCTAGTTCCCGTTGGTTCCTCTAAAAACGCTGTAAGTCATTTGCAATATGCAGTGGATTTTGCTAAAGCTTTTGATGCTAGATTATTTGTAGTACAAGTTTACAATGTATATACAAAAGCAGGAACAATGATCAAGGTAGATGATATAATTGAAAGAGAAAGTAAAGCATACTTGGAAGAAAAAGTATCTCAGATAGAAAAGAAAGGCGTAGAAGTAATAACTAGGGTTTTAAAAGGAAAATTAATCGATACACTAGAGTTAGCATGCAAATCTGCAGACATAGATTTAGTCTTAGTAGAGCCTAGAACCAATTCGATTAAGGATGAAGTGTTTTTAGGTAAAACATCCGGGAAAATCATTAAGCAAATGAATGTTCCGGCACTTATAGTTCCTGAGGGTTATAAGTTTAAAGAGCCTAAAGTCGTTATGATGGCGGTCAAATCTGCATTCATTAAAAAGGTAGGTGTATTGAATCCATTACAAGCTATTAAGGCTAATTTTGGCTCTAAAGTAAGTTTGTTATTAGTTAAAACACCTTATTATAAAGACACAGATTTTCTAGTTAATGAGGAACTATCCGATTTAGCGGATGAGGTTACTAAAACAGATGGAGCCACAACATTTCAAGGAATGCTCAAGCATTTGAAACCTAGCGACCCTGATATGATTTGTGTAGTAAGAAGAAAGCGTGGATTCTTTACCAAGAAATGGGAGAAAAACACCATATTGAAAAAAGATTTTTACGTCAAAAAACCAGTCTTAGTGCTAAGTGGTTTAAAATAATATAAATTAGATTTATTCTTATGACCAAAAAGAGAGTGCCTAAAATGACTTCGACTAGAATTAAATTTCTAGAAACATATGGAGAGTTTGATGAAGCGAAAACATTACATGAAATACTTTTTGCTCAGCAGCTTCAGATTAAAAAATTAGAAAGAATAAGAAGTAATACTTCTATTCTCGTTTGGTGGTTAGTAGCAATTCCTATTGTTATTTTTTTAATCGCTCTGATTTCAGGGATAAATTTATTTTAGTTTTGTCAAAAAGGGGGATTAGCTCAGCTGGCTAGAGCGTTTGGCTGGCAGCCAAAAGGTCACCGGTTCGACTCCGGTATTCTCCACATACATTAAAAAGCCTTTGCATTGCATTGGCTTTTTTTATACGTCTTTCTCTATAAAATCT
>CALDUJ010000129.1 GCA_937923735.1 uncultured Flavobacteriaceae bacterium
AACTAACAAAAAACCACACTTACAATAGCGTGGTTTTTTGGTTTAAATTAAAATGTAGTACTAATGATACTTAGTATAATTTTGCCTGTATATAATGCTGAGAAATACCTTTCTAACTGCATAAATAGTCTGATTAATCAAGATATTTCTTCTAGCAATTATGAAATCATTATAATAAATGATGGCTCTACAGATACAAGTCCTGGTATTGCTGAAACATATGCTTCCAAACATACAAACATTAGTTTATATCATCAACAGAACAAAGGTTTAGGAGCAACAAGAAATATAGGAATTACATATGCAAAAGGCAATTATATTTATTTCATAGATTCTGATGATTATATTGTAAACAATTGCCTTGGAACGATTACTAATTATTTAAGAAGTGAAAAACCTGACATACTCACTTTTCAATCTCATATTACCAGTTTATTAAATATTCATAACTCTAAAACCCCCATTAACTCGAAAGCAAATCCATCTTCTCTTGACGGCATTTCTTATATAGCAAATACAGCCTATAGAAATGAGGTTTGGTGGTAAATAACAAATAAAGAGTTCTTACTAAAATCGAGTATTAGATTTACCGAAGGAAGATGGCTCGAAGATGGCATTTATACGGCATCACTTTTCTTAAAAGCAGATAAAATAACATCTCTTCCTTTTGATACTCATCGTTATGTTAAATCTCCAGAATCTATAATGGCCAACAAGGAACAGAATCATTACAGGAAGGTGATTTATGATATGGTCGATTCTACAGAATTATTTAATAACCTAGTTAAAGAGGTCTCCGCTGTTATAAAAAATAAAGACTGTATTACTAGGTTAAAAAGTCGTCAAGAATCTTATAGTTTTTTTCTTATTATTAGAGTATTTCGTTCTAATCTAAATTTTAAAGAATTAAAAGAGATACTCATTAAACTGAAAGAGAACAATGCCTATCCTATTAAGTATTTTGTTAAAAAAGACCATAACGGGGCTAAATATCATCTTCTCAGTTTTATATTTAATAATAAAGCTTCATTATATCTAACATTTAATGTATTTCGTCTTTTAAGAAGGAAAAAAATATAAAATCCACTTCGTTTTTACAGCCGATAACATATTTTCGCCAGAGAAATCCCCTTTACAATGAAAATTGGCAATATACTTATTACTTCAGCTGGAAGAAGAGTCTCTTTAATGAGAGCATTTAAGAAAGAGCTACAGAAATTTAACCCTAATGGTAAAGTTATTGTAGCGGATGCATTTCCAGAGCTTTCCCCTGCTGCTCAAACTGCAGAAATTAGTGTCAAAATACCAAAAATAGATAGTCCACAATATCTGAAATCTCTATTGCATATTTGTATTGAAAATGATGTAAAACTAATTATCCCGACAATCGACACAGAACTAGAAATACTATCAAAAAACTCTAAAGTATTTTTAGACAAAGGAATTAAAATTCTCGTATCGGATACTAGTTTTATAACTATTTCTTCTGACAAAAGACTAACTCATGATTTTTTTAAGGAAAAAGAGATAAGTTCTGCTGAGATATATTCAAAGTCCGAATACAAACTACCTCTTTTTATTAAGCCAATAAATGGTAGTAGCAGTGCAAATAACTTTATAATTAAGAATAAAGATGATTTTAATAAAGATCATTTTAGTAACAAAGACTTATTATTTTTTGAATATTTAGATCATAACAATTATGATGAATACACATGTGATCTATATTATGATAAAAATAATTTTTTAAAATGTGCTGTTCCAAGAAAGCGATTAGAAGTTAGAGGGGGCGAGGTAAGTAAGGGGGTCACAGAGAAAAAAAAAATAGTAGATTACATTAAAAACAAATTAGATTATATCGAAGGAGCAAGAGGGTGCATAACGCTACAACTATTTGTACATAGAGATAATAAAAGTGTTGAAGGGATAGAAATAAATGCAAGATTTGGAGGTGGTTATCCATTATCCTATTTGGCTGGAGCTAACTATCCTAAATGGATAATTGAGGAATACTTCTTGGAGAGAGACATAAGTTATTTTGATAATTGGAAAGATAATCTTTTGATGTTAAGATATGATGCTGAGATTTTAGTCGAGAATCATTATGAGTAAAGTTGTTGTTTTTGATTTAGACGATACATTGTTTAAGGAAATTGATTTCTTAACATCTGCTTACTCTGAAATTTCGGTCTTTGTATCAACTAAAATTGATGTTCCGGATGATGAGTTATTAAGTGAAATGTTATTTAACTACAATCAGGGTATTAACGTTTTTAATGAACTGCTTAAGAAATATGATTCTCTGAATCTTTCGGTTAAAGATTTATTAGAAATCTATAGGAATCATATACCTTTCATTAAACTAAAAGACGATGTTTCTCATTTATTAGAAATGTTTGATAACTCACAAATTCCCATGGGGATAATAACAGATGGTAGGAGTATACAACAACGAAATAAAATAAAAGCATTATGCATAAAAGACTACTTCGAGCATATTATTATATCCGAAGAGTTTGGAAGTGAGAAACCAAGTTTAAAAAATTATATGTATTTCGAAGATATTTATAGAGAAGCCCAATACTTTTATATCGGCGATAATACGAGTAAAGATTTTATCTCCCCAAATAAATTAAGTTGGACTTCTATATGCCTGTTGGATGATGGTAGAAATATTCATAAACAAGATTTTAAATTAGCTAAAGAATACTTACCAAAATATAAAGTAGAGAAAATTTCTGATATAGAAGAAATAATTTTTAACAATAGCAACAAAAAACCACTCAGAATATGAGCGGTTTTTTGTTTAAAATAATAAGGTTATTCATATTAAGAAACTGCCTTCAATTTCTTGAGTTTCGTTTTGCTTAATTTCTCTTCAGCATAAGCCTTAGAGACTTTCAATTCTTTTTCTTTAGTCCCTGGTAAATGGAACATAGCATCTGTTAATACCTCTTCGCAAAGAGAACGTAACCCTCTGGCGCCAAGCTTATACTCAATAGCTTTTTCAACTATATACTCAAGTGCTCCTTCGGTAAAAGACAACTTAATATCATCCATCTGAAACAATTTCTTGTATTGCTTTACAATGGCATTTTTAGGCTCCGTTAAAATAGCCCTAAGCGTATTAGCATCTAAAGGATCCATATAAGTTAGTACAGGTAACCTTCCAATAATTTCTGGAATCAACCCAAAATCTTTTAAATCCTTAGGAATAACATATTGTAATAAGTTACCAGGATCTACGGCTTCCTCTGCTTTTGAAGCACTATATCCTACTTCTTGCATATTCAAACGCTTAGAGATATGACGATTTATACCATCAAAAGCACCTCCTGCAATAAATAATATATTTTCAGTATTTACTTCAATGAATTTCTGATCCGGATGCTTACGTCCCCCCTTTGGTGGCACATTTACAACTGTACCCTCTAATAATTTTAACAAGGCTTGTTGTACACCTTCTCCTGAAACGTCTCTTGTAATAGAAGGATTATCGCTTTTACGAGCAATTTTATCAATCTCATCAATAAAAACAATCCCTTTTTCAGCTTTCTCTAAGTTATAATCAGCAGCTTGCAATAATCTTGTCAAAATACTTTCAACATCTTCTCCTACATAACCAGCCTCAGTTAATACAGTCGCATCAACAATAGCTAATGGCACATTGAGCATTCTAGCTACCGTTTTTGCCATTAATGTCTTACCTGTACCGGTCTGACCAACCATCATAATATTACTCTTCTGAATCTCAATACTATCATCAGAAGGTGGTTGCAACAATCGTTTATAATGATTGTATACAGCAACAGACATGACGCGCTTAGTATGTTCTTGCCCTATTATGTACTCATCTAGAAATGCCTTTATCTGCAAAGGTTTTCTTAGCATTAGTTCTGCTGATAAATCATTGGAATCTATTTGCTTAGATTCTTCTAGAACAATACCATGTGCTTGTTCTATGCAACGATCACATATATGGGCATCTAAACCAGCAATCAAAAGATTGGTTTCTGGTTTTTTTCTGCCACAAAACGAGCATTCTAGTTCTTCTTTTGCCATTAATTCTTATGTTTAACCTAGTTTAATCACGAGCCAAAATCTCGTCAATCATTCCGTACTCTTTTGCTTTATCAGCTCTCATCCAATAGTCACGATCACTATCTTCGTAGACTTTGTCGTAATCTTGCCCAGAATGCTTACTAATAATTTTATATAATTCTTCTTTTAAAATTAGTATCTCCCTAGCTGTAATTTCAATATCGCTAGCTTGTCCTTGCGCACCACCGAGAGGCTGGTGTATCATCACTCTTGAGTGTGTCAGGCCACTTCGCTTACCTTTTTCTCCTGCGCACAATAACACTGCTCCCATAGATGCTGCCATTCCTGTACAAATAGTCGCCACATCTGGTTTTATGAATTGCATCGTATCGTAAATTCCTAATCCAGCATACACGCTTCCTCCAGGTGAATTGATATATATCTGAATATCTTTTGATGCATCAGTACTTTCTAAAAACAATAATTGAGCTTGTATAATATTTGCAACTTGATCATTGATTCCTGTACCAAGAAAAATGATTCTATCCATCATTAATCTTGAGAACACATCAAAAATCGCAATATTCATTTGACGTTCTTCAATAATGTTTGGTGTCAAATTTGTTGGATACATACTACTTATAATTTTATTGTAATATGTACTACTTATACCTTGGTCTTTTATAGCGAATTTTTCGAATTCTTTTCCGTAATCCATAGTTATATTCTAGTTCTTTTTGAGGTTTAGTAAATTAATAGACCTCCATTTTCACGGAGGTTGCTAGACAAAAGTCTCGCAAAAAAAAGCGTTAGATACATAGAGTATTTAACGCCTAAATATAATCATTTATTCTGACTCCAACTGTTATGGAAATCACTACCAAGACTAACCATACACTTCTTTTACAAAGTCTTCGTAAGTTATTTCCTTAGTTTTCAAATTTGCTTTCTCCTTATACAACTCTAATAATTTCTGACTTATGAGTTGTTCAGACAAACGCTTTACTTCTTCTTGATTAGATAAAACACGAGCAGCGATATCATCTAACTCCTTATCTGTAGGATTCATTTGCCCAAATTGCGCCATTTGCCCTTTAATCATTTCTCTTGAGTAAGCCTTTAAATCTTCAAAGTCTACTTTAATATTATTATCCTGCATAATTTTACCTTCAATAAGTTGGTAACGCATGCTTTTTTCGGACTTTTCATACTCCTCTTTTGCTTGATCAGCATCTAAAGGTTCTTCTCCTGCACTTTGTATCCAACGCTGAAGAAACTCCGCAGGTAAATCAAACTTCGTATTCTCTACCAAACTCTCGGTAACATCGTTTAATAGTTTCTGCTCAGATTGCTGCAAGAATTGCTTTTCAGCATCTTCTTTTATTTTTTCTTTAAGTTCTGTAACCGAAGTCACAATACCTTTACCAAACAACTTATCAAACAATTCTTGATCCAAATCTGCAAGTTCTCGGGTGTTCACTTCTGTGATTTCAAAAGTTACAGGAATATTTAATCCATGAGCTTTATCATGAGGCACTTTTAGTGCATTCATTAAATCATGGTCATCACTATAAAGTCCTTTAGTTTTTAACTCGATAACATCTCCAATTTTGGCACCAATGAATTTCTTTGCATTGGTCTTTCCTTTAAATTTAGATACATCTAAAGTTGTTGAGTTTTCAATTCCTTCTTCTTCATTTTTAAAAACACCTGTTATTTCGTCACCTTCTTCAACTACTTTTTTTGCCACTAGCTTACCATATTGCTTTTGGATAGTCTCAACCTGATTGTCGATCATTTTTTTATCAGCAGTGATAATATAATGTGTAATGGCTTTTTTACTTTTTAGTTTTACTTCAAATTCTGGAGCTAGTCCTAATTCAAACTCAAAAGAAAAGGCATCAGCATCCCAATCTAGGTCGTCTTGCGCTTTTGGTAACGGATTACCAAGAACATCTAACTTTTCTTCTGTAAGATACTTATTAAGTGCATCTTGAAGTAATTTGTTCACCTCATCAACCAGTACAGCTTTACCATATTGCTTCTTAACTAAGCCCATTGGTACATGTCCTTTTCTAAATCCTGGAATGTTTGCTGTTTTGCGATAATCTGCAAGTATTTTCTCTACTTTATCGCTATAATCGTTCTTCTCAATATCGACCTTAACGACTGCATTAAGTTTATCGATGTTTTCTCTTGTAATGTTCATTTACACCTACTTTAATAAATATATAATATCCCAACACTTAGTCGGGATTCATTCTGCTAATCTTTTTGAATGTATAACTTCGTTATTTTTCAAAAAGAAGCATCATGAAATTGGGGTGCAAAAGTACAGTATTTTTAGAAGTCAACAAAGTTTTTAATAGCTGATTAACAGTACTATTTTTTATCCTCTTTAAGCAAAGAATAAAGCAATGATTGTAATATAGAAAGTAGGACACTAAATAGTATTGCTGTCCAAATACTGTTTACGGCAAAACCGTCAATAAATTTATCTGCAAGCAACACCATACAGGCATTTATTATTAACAGAAATAGGCCCAAAGTAACAATGGTTATTGGTAAGGTTAAGATGACCAGAATTGGTCTCAAGATGTTATTTAGTAGCACTAACACAACAGCAACAATAATACCTGTGGTATAACTATCCAACGATACGCCAGGTAGAAATTTAGCTAATATGACTACTGCTAGGGCTGATAAAAGAAGTCTGAAAATAAGTTTCATAAATAGATATTTAGAATTTAGACCGCTTCGCTTTTAGAACAAAGACAGGCAAATTTAGTTAATAAAAGCAATAACCTGATCATAAAAATCCTGAGGATTTTCAGCGTGTAACCAATGTCCTGCATTTTTTATCGTAACAACAGAAGCCTTCTCAAAGTGATTCTTAATAATAACTTCATCATGTTCCCCAATATATTCAGACTTGTCACCTCGCAAAAACAAGGTCTGACCATTATATTTTGAATGAATTGGCAAAGCTTCTCCAACCTCTTCAACGCGTCCTTTTAAGACACTTAAATTTATTCTTAATGCCAACTGTCCTTTTTCTATCCAGTAAAGGTTTTTTAATAAAAATTGGCGTGTTCCAAAATCTGGAACATACTGTTCTAATTTGGCCTCTGCTTCACCTCTAGTTTTTATCTCACTAAAATCTAAGGAGCTTAAGCCTTCTAAAATAGTATCGTGATGTATCGGATAAAAACGAGGCGAAATATCCGCTACTAATAATTTAGATACTACATCTGGATAGATTGTTGAAAATAACATTGCTGTTTTTCCACCCATGCTATGACCAAGCAAAATAATATCATTTAATTGATGTTCATCGCAATAGTGTTTTAAATCTTCAGCCATCACTTCATAGTCAAAGGCTTCATCATGAAAACTACGACCATGGTTACGTTGATCTACTAAATGTAATTGATATCCTTGCTCTGCAAACTTTCGCGCTAAGGTTTTCCAATTATCTCCCATGCCGAGGAATCCGTGTAGGATTACAAACGGTTTTCCCTCTCCTATGATGTTTGAGTGTAGTAGCATTTTTTCCTTTCTATTGTAACGAATACCTGATTGTTAATACTTTTTACCCTTCCGTCTTCAATTCGATGAATTGAAGCCACCTTCCCTTAAAAAAGGGAAGGAGTTGGTCCTAATTATCTTTTATTTTAAACGATGTAAATACATTTGTACAACATTCTCAACACTTAAATACAAACTTTCTGCAATTAAGGCATGTCCGACAGACACCTCTAACAACCCAGGAATATTTTCTTTGAAGAATTTAATGTTATCCAAAGACAAGTCATGTCCTGCATTAACGCCAACTCCAATATCATTTGCTAGTTCTGCACAAGCAGTATAAGGGTCTATTGCTTTTTTGTTGCCAAGCCCATATTGGTGTGCAAATGCCTCCGTGTATAATTCTATCCTATCTGTTCCTGTAGCTTTTGCGCCTTCAATTTGCTTTAAGTCTGGGTCTACAAAAATGGAGGTTCTAATATCATTTCGTTTAAACTCATCAATAACATCAACCAGAAAGTCTTTGTGCTTAATGGTGTCCCAACCTGCATCAGATGTAATAGCATCCACAGAATCTGGCACTAAGGTGACTTGTGTTGGTTTAACTTCTAATACCAAATCGATAAACTTCTTAATAGGATTGCCCTCTATATTATACTCTGTATTTACGATGGGTTTTAAGTCGCGCGCATCTAGATACCTAATATGCCGCTCGTCTGGTCTTGGGTGAATTGTGACCCCTTCCGCTCCAAATCGTTGTACATCTTTAGCAAATTGTACCAAATTTGGTACATCTCCACCCCTCGAATTTCTTAAGGTAGCAATCTTATTAATATTTACACTTAATTTAGTCATGTAGCATATTTTGATTCACAAAAATACAAAGTAGATCAGCCTTATTCTAACGGATTTTAATTAATTTGCGATGCATTATTGATACCGCAATGAACTTAACTCAATACATCATAAACGACATTAAGCCGCTTGGAATTAAAGACTCGGTAAGAGAGTTTCAAGTAATGTTCAATCAACTCACATATTCTCATATTCCTGTGAATAATGATGGCGTGTACATTGGTTGTATTTCTGAGACTGACGCTCATTGTTTTGAAAGCGATAAATCTATTGAAGAATTTAAATACTCTTTGGAAGGTTTCTTTGTAAGAGATACTACTGTTTGGTTAGATATATTAGAGGCTTTTGCTCAAAATTCCACTAATATTATGCCTGTTTTAAGTGGCAATAATCAGTATTTGGGTTACTATGAGTTAAATGATATTATTAATTTATTTAATGAGACACCATTCTTTGCCGAACCTGGTGCGATTTTGATAGTAGAAAAAGGATTGGCAGATTACTCCTTTAGTGAAATCAGCCAGATTGTAGAATCCAATAATGGTAAATTGTTAGGTAGTTTTATTTCAAAAATCGAAAACGACGTTGCTCAAGTGACGTTAAAAATTGGCAATACTAGCCTGAATGATGTCATGCAAACTTTTAGAAGATACAGCTACAACATTGTCTCAGGAAGCGAGGAAGATTCATTTACTGAAAACTTGAAAGAGCGCTCAGAATACCTAAAGAAATATTTGAATATTTAAGTATGAAGGTAGCCATCTACGGACAGTTTTATCATAAAAATTCTGAATCTTCAACAGAAGCTTTACTGGATTTTTTACTCAAAAAAGAATGCGATGTGTATGTAGAGGATAACTTCTTCAACATGATTAAACATGAAGATGATATTGAAAAAGACTATCATTTTAAAACTTTTAAAACACTGGATAGCTCATTCGATGCGCTCATAAGTATTGGAGGAGATGGCACCATTTTACGCGCCGTAACATACATTAAAGACTTAGCAATCCCAATTATAGGTATCAATACAGGCAGGTTAGGCTTTTTAGCAACCATTCAAACAGATGAAATTGAATCTGCGCTCACCGAGATTTTGGAAGGTAGTTACAAGATATCCGAAAGGAGCTTATTGAGTATCGAAACCTCATCAAAAAATAAAGTTTTCGGCGAATTAAATTTCGCTTTAAACGAAATTGCTGTTAGCAGAAAGAATACAACGTCCATGATAACAGTTGAGACAAGATTAAATGATGAATATTTAACGTCTTATTGGGCAGATGGCTTAATTGTATCTACGCCTACTGGATCAACTGGGTATTCCCTAAGTTGCGGAGGTCCAGTTATTACACCTTCGGCTAACAATTTTGTATTGACCCCAATCGCCCCTCACAATCTTAACGCAAGACCACTAGTTATACCAGATTCTACCGAAATCAAACTAAAGGTTAATGGCCGAGAAGAAAGTTATTTAGTGTCTCTAGATTCTCGTATTGCTACACTTAAAAATAACACCACGGTTACGATTAAAAAAGCTCCTTTTACTATAAAAATGATTGAGCTTGAAAAAGAAAGTTTCTTGGACACGCTTCGTAAAAAATTACTCTGGGGTGAGGATCGACGTAATTAGACAATAAAACTGTTTGTTTTTAGTTTTACTTTCAGACATGCGAGTCCACTGTATTTTTAAGTAATACATCGGTTATAAGCATGGATATTAACCCAAATTATAATAGGCTCATCTTATTTATTATATTTGCAAACTTTTGAATATCTATGAGGTATCTGACCATTTTAGTGATGATTTTTATTATCAGCAGTTCAACCTACTCCCAAACTCATGAAATTGGAGCTTTTGTTGGCGGCAGTAATTTTATTGGTGATGTTGGTTCTACTAAATATATTTCACCGAATCAACTAGCTATTGGTGGTATTTATAAGTGGAATAGAAGTCCGAGACATTCATTCAGGTTTTCAGCAATTTACACGACTCTAGAAGGCTTAGACGCTAATTCTGATGATGCTAGGCGTAAGCAGAGAGGCTATTCTTTTAATCGTAGCTTTATTGAATTATCGCTTGGTTTAGAGTTTAATTTTTTGGATTTCGACCTACATAAAGAAGATGCAAGCACTAAATCGTCTCCTTACCTGTACACAGGGGTCTCTTATTTCAATGCTCAAAACTTCTACTTCGACTCAGCTGGTGTTAAAAGGGATGAGAGAACAAAATCCAATGTATTTGGAATCCCAATTGTACTGGGATATAAAACAACTTTTACAGATAGGCTAATTGCTGCTTTTGAAGTTGGCGCAAGATATACTTTTACTGATGAAATAGATGGTAGTGTTCCAGACGCAGAAGAACTTGAACAATTTAGCTTTGGAAATGTTAATAATAATGACTGGTATGTTTTCACTGGTATGACCTTAACCTTTACCTTTGGTCGCAAACCTTGCGAATGTTTTTTTTAAAGTGACACTAAAAGAGCAAATACATATCGATACGTTACCCGAACATATTGCTATTATTATGGATGGCAATGGTAGATGGGCGAAACAAAAAGGTATGATGAGGGCTTTTGGTCATGAAAATGGCACTAAAGCCGTCAGAGATGCTGTTGAAGCTGCTGCTGAACTAGGCGTTAAATACCTTACACTATATGCTTTTTCTACCGAAAATTGGAACCGCCCGAAACTTGAAGTTCAAACATTAATGAAATTATTAGTCTCTTCTCTAAAAAAAGAGATAAGCACACTTCAAGAAAACAACATAAGATTATCTACCATTGGTAATGTTGATGCACTTCCTCAAAAAGCCAAAAAAGAGCTTTTAGAGGTCATTAATAAAACAAAAGATAACGACAGAATGGTCTTAACACTTGCTTTAAGCTACGGCTCAAGAGAAGAAATGACCTATGCCATCAAGGAAATAAGTCTTAAAGTTAAAAATAATATAATTTCTCCCGAAAATATTGACGAATCCGTAATTATTAAGCATCTTTACACGCAAAATTTACCAGACGTAGATTTACTTGTAAGAACAAGTGGAGAACAGCGTATTAGCAATTTTCTTTTATGGCAAATTGCATACGCTGAATTATATTTCACCAAGGTTTTATGGCCTGACTTTACAAAAAATCACTTATACGAGGCTATTTTAAATTATCAACAAAGAGAGAGAAGATTTGGGAAAACAAGTGAACAAATTAAGTAATAAGATATTATATAAAACACTTCTACAATACAGTTCTGCAATACTACTAACTGTTATTACTTCATTTTCAGGCTATTCTCAAGATGCTGGAGTTAGTGACGGAAAAAAGTATACCATTGGAGATGTAACAGTTTCAGGCAATACAAGCTTTAGCGCTCAAACTGTTATTGCCTTTTCTGGCTTAAGAAAGGGTGACGCCATTACTATTGGTGATGAAAAAGTTGGTAAAGCCATAAAAAAACTTTGGGGAACAAACCTATTTAGTGATATTGACCTATACATAGTTAAGATTGAAAATGGTGATACTGCCTTCTTAGAAATTAGGCTAACAGATTTACCAGAACTTAATGACGTAAAAGTTGAAGGCGTTAAAAATTCAAAAATTGAGGGTGTAGTAAAAGAAAACAAACTCAATAAAGGCGTAAAAGTAACTGAAAACCTTATTACAACTACCAAAAACTATCTGACCAATAAATACCGTAAGACCGGATTCCTTAATACTAAAGTAAATATTACTACTAGCGAAGTGATTGACTCTGTCCAAAAATCCAGAGTTAATATGCTAGTTAAAATTGACAAGGGAAATAAAATAAAGGTTAAAGACATTGTCTTTAATAACAACGAAAAGCTTAGCGACAAGAAATTGCGAAAAGCAATGAAAAACACTAAGAAGAAGAACCCTATCCGCTTCTTAAAACGCTCAAAATATATCGAGGCCGATTATAAAGAAGACCTTTCTAGTGTCATCGACAAATACAAAGAGAATGGATACAGGGATGCTCGTATTATTTCTGATACGATTATAAATAACATTGACAATACAATAACCCTTAATATTGATGTCGAAGAAGGGGAGCAGTATAAATTTGGAAAAATCTCTTTCTTAGGAAATACAGTTTATACG
>CALDUJ010000130.1 GCA_937923735.1 uncultured Flavobacteriaceae bacterium
GAATACAAGTCTTCATTATAGGTTTGTGCATTTGTTTCTGAATTGATTCCGAAGAAAATGAGGGCTACGAGCAGTAGATAACGTAATCGCATGTTGATTGGTTTAATTAGTTAACGAAGACTAAATTTAAGGATTAAATCTTATTCTGAAAGCTTTGCATTCAGTTTTAACTTTACTTCTCTTTGCAAAAAATAATATGTAACGGCTGTTGCCAAAACATCTGAAATTGGAAAGGCCATCCATACCCCAATTTCACCATAAAACTTTGGCAATATGAATATCAATGGGATGAAGAAAAAAGCCTGTCTAGACAAGGTCAATAATAATGCTGGCGTGGCTTTACCAACAGCCTGAAAATAAGCTGCTCCAATTAATTGAATCGCAACAATAGGTGTGGCTGCAAACACCCATCTCATGGCTGGTGGTGTTTCTTTAATAACTTCGGCATCAGTTGTAAACAACCTAGTAATGGCTTCAGGAAAAATCATTAATCCAACAAATACCAAAATACCTAAGCCCACAGCATATTTAATCGCCGTGTAAATACTTTCTTTTACGCGGTCGTATTTCATGGCGCCATAATTATAACCAGCGATTGGCAAAAATCCTTGCGTGATTCCATATACAGGAAACAAGGCAAACATGAGCATACGTCCAACGATGGCATAGGCTGTAACCGATGTTTCTCCTCCCAAATCGTACAGAATGTTATTCATTAAAAGATAAGTGACACTAACAACCGCTTGTCTAGCCAATGTTACAAAGCCTAATGAGCCAATTTCAGAGACTATTGATTTGTCAAACCCGAAATGAGAAATATTGATTTTAAGTTCCGAGTTTTTAGAAAGAAAATACCAGAGAATGAATGTAAAACAAAGTCCATAAGAAATCGTAGTCGCCCAGGCCGCACCATGCATTCCCATGTCCATGACATTGATAAACACATAATCCAGCACCAAATTTCCAACCGAAGGAATCATCATGGCATACATAGCAAATTTAGGTTTCCCTTCTGCTCTTATCACGGTATTCCCCATCATGACCAATGCCAGAATCGGAACTCCATAAAGTACAATAACGTAATAGATTTTAGCAGGTTCGAAAATAGCGCCTTTACCTCCAAAAGCTGGAATAATATCATCTACGAAAAGCAAGCCAAAAAACACGAGAACTATCGTAAATGAGATAGTCAACATGATTTGGTTGCCAAAGGTTTTAAGTGCTTTGTCTTTGTTGTTCGCGCCAAGCGCTCGAGAAATAATGGATGAGCCTCCCACACCAATCGCCATACCTAATGCTGCAATAAAAAAGGATACTGGAAGCACGACATTGATTGCCGCAATGGCTGTCGAGCCAATCCAATTACCCACAAAAATAGTGTCCACTAAGATGTTAAGCGACATCACCAAAATCCCAATGGATGCTGGTACAGCCTGTTTAACCAATAGTTTCCCTATCGGTTGTGTTCCTAAATCTGCGGAGGAGACATTTGCCATTAAGCGGTAGTCGTTTCAGTGACTGCCCAATCGTTTATCCATTTAGCCATTAATGCTACCCATTCGGCATCATCATTTAAGCATGGAATGGTCGTAAATTCTTTCCCGCCCACTTCGTGAAAAATTTCTTCGCCTTCCATAGCGATTTCCTCTAGTGTTTCGAGGCAGTCGCTCACAAAAGCAGGTGTAACAATGGCCATCTTCTTGATGCCTTGTTTTCCTAAGCGTTCAATAGTTCGGTCTGTATAAGGTTGTAACCAAGGGTCAAACCCAAGTCTGGATTGATAAGATGTTGAATAGGTGCCATTTTTTAATTTTAATTTTTTGGCGACCTTCACAGTTGTCATTTCGCATTGGTGCTTGTAACAAAACTCATGCTGTTTACTCCTTTTTTTAAAACAGCATTTCCCATCCATTTTACAATTGCCATTGGTAATATCGCTTTTACGAATATGGCGTTTAGGAACACCATGGTATGAGAACAATAAGTGCTCGTAATCTTTACCTTCTAAACTTTTAGCAATGCTGTTTGATAACACCTCTATATAATCCTCTCGGTTATAAAATGCCGGCAAGCTATCAATCGTCATATTAGGGAAATGTGCTTGCCTGAGTTCCTCAGCTAAGACTAAAATGGTTTCCGTGGTTGCCATTGCGAACTGCGGATATAGCGGAATTAAATACACCTCATCCACGCCTTTATCAGCTAATTCTTGTAAACCATTTTTTATGGTCATACTCCCATAGCGCATAGCAAGAGCAACAGGTAGACTTGTCTGTTTTTGTATTTTATTCTGCAAACGTTCCGACAATACAATAAGCGGAGAGCCTTCCTCCCACCATATTTTTTGATAAGCCTTAGCCGATGCTTTTGGTCGTGTATTAAGGATAATCCCTTTAACCAAAAGTGTTCGTGCCCAAAACGGTACATCGATTACACGCTCGTCCATTAAGAACTCGCCAAGATACTTTTTAACGTCCTTTGGATTTGGACTATCTGGCGAACCGAGATTGACTAGTAAAACTCCTTTCATATTTATTTCCCGCGAATGCGGGAATCTCTTTAAATGGTTACAAATTTCTTTTTACAAAAATAAGGCTTTAGTGCGATTAGATAAAGCATAGTGACAGGGAGTTTTTATAGTGTTATTGATTTGGGTTATATTTGAAAAATGAGTGAAGAGAAACTATTACATATAATTACTGAGTATTTTAAAGAGAAGATTTTTGAAAATCACAAGATAAATTCTTTAAAAACACATTCAAAACTTAAATCTTACAAAATCAATCCAATTATTGTTAAGTATTTATCCAAAATACTAGAGAATGATTTTACTCCCATTGGAATTGCAAAAGCTCTTTACTATCCCAGAATCTTAGGAACCTCAATTAATACTTCTTTTGGAACACGAATTCAAAATATGTTTGTTGAGCTCGGACTTGCTCAAGGCTCTTTAATAAAAGGAATGGATATTGAGTTCACAGATAAAGTTGACAATAGAAAAAAATGGTGCCAACTTAAATCAGGTCCTAACACAATAAATTCCGAAGATGTAAATCCACTTCTTAAAAAATTCACGACAGTTACCAATTTAGCTAGGACCAATACAATGAACTTGAATAATTCTGATTTGATTCTAGGTGTTCTTTATGGCGAAGAAGACCAATTAAGTCAGCACTACCAAAAAATTGACAAGCAGTTTCCTGTAATAATTGGTAAAGAATTTTGGCACAGACTTACAGGGTATGAAAACTTCTACAATAAGCTGGTTTCTAATCTTGACCAAATGATATTAAACTTGGACACAGAAGAATTTTTCAAAAAAGGTTATATCGCTTTAGCCAAAGAAATAGAGGATTCGGATTTATTTGATTTTGAATAAACTTCATTTAGAAATTTAATAATAGAATAGCCTAGTTCTTTTCCTAAATTACAAGGCACTGCATTTCCAATTTGTTTATACTGTTGCGAAATTGAACCTGCAAATTTCCATTCATCGGGAAATGTCTGAATTCTAGCATATTCTCTCACTGTAAAAGGACGTGTTTCATCTGGATGACATCTTTCTGTTTGCTTTTGTGCTGGACTACAAGTTAAAGTCAAACTAGGCTCATCCCAACCTATTCTTCTTGCCATACCAGTTTTCCCTCCACCTAAATAAAAACTTTTACCCATATATTCTTTTTGAATATCAAGTGGCAAATCTCTCCAATATCCTTTTGGTGGAATTAAATCCAAAATCTGCTTTTTGTGATCAGGATATTTGGATCCTTCTGATTTAGGAACATCTTTATCATATAACTCACCTTTTTTAAGAGCATCAGATAAATTGTAAATGACATTGTATGGAGTTGGATATTCATATTTGACATCAATATCTTTTCTTATTCCAACTAATATTAGTCGTTCTCTTTTTTGAGGAACATTATAGTTAATGGCTTTTAATACTTGGACTGGAACAACATTATATCCAATCTCATCCAATATAGAAATCATTCCTTGTAGTGTCTTCCCTTTATCATGAGATAGCAACCCCTTCACATTTTCACCAACACAAATTAATGGATTGACTTCTTTCACTACTCGTGCAAATTCATAAAATAAGGTTCCTCTTGCATCTTCTAATCCCAATTTTTTTCCTGCATAACTAAAAGCTTGACAAGGGAAACCACCTGTAACAATTTCAACTTCATCTTTGAAGCTAGTAAAACTAAACTCTTTTATATCGCCTTCTAAAACATTCCATTTAGGTCTATTTTCTCTTAATGTTTTACAGGCCCATTTATCTATTTCATTTAAAGCAGTACATTTAATTCCCGATTGTTCTAGACCGATTGCTAAACCACCTGCTCCTGCAAATAATTCTAAAACACTATAATCTTTAAAAGGAATTTCAGTATTGTCTATGTTATTATCTATTTCGGTTAGTAAAGGCTCAATTAAAGAATTAATATCCTCTTTACGATAAACTCTATAATTACTGACTGGTTCACGAACTGCATCTAACTTTCCATCTCTGTCCCATCTACGTAACGTCTCTTTACTTTTACCTAATACTTCTGCCGCTTCCGAAAGCGAATAATACTCTTTTATAACCATATTACACAACCTTATACAATGGTTACAAATTTAAACGTAATAGTTAAACTAGCAAGTTTTTATTTCTGTAATAAGTAAATTATTATGCACAATCATGAACTCAAAATTGTTTACATAGATATAACGTGTACAACAAAATGCATTTTTTTGTGTACGTAACAAATGTTAAGCAAAACTTTTTGGTTGTTTAAGAGTTCAAAATCGAAGTAACATACTTCTTAGGCGTCGTCCCATACTTCTTTTTAAAGGCCGCAATAAAATGGCTGGCGGTACTATAACCCACTTTTAGCCCAACTTCGTTAACGTTATGGTCGCCAGACTCAAGGAGTTTTCGGGCAACTTCCATCTTGTAATCAAACAGAAAGCTATAGACAGTATCTCCATAAATCTGTTTAAAGCCTTCTTTAAGCTTTTTAAGGCTTAAGTCTATTTCGTCTGCCAACTCTTGCAAAGATGGTGGTTCGGACATTCGAGCAATAACAATGTCTTTGGCTTTTCTAATCTTGGTAACATTGGTTTCGTCAACTAGGAATGGGCATTGCTCAATATCGGCATCTTCGCTACGATTAAAATATAAACTCAATAACTCATAGGCCTTGCCTTTAAAATAAAGATTCTTAATAGAGCTATTTAGATTATAATTTACCAACTGGTTGAGCACAATCGCCATGGATGGCGAAATGTTGCCATCGGTATAATACTTCTTGTCTTTATTATCCTCACTTAAAAAGGTAATATAATCTGCTTCCTGCGAAAACAAGCCATGAAACTTCTTAATGGAAATCAATACTGTTACCAGCCAAGAGTTTGGATGCACCTCCAAATGGATTGGTAAATCCCGTTGCGGATTATAGAGTAGTAAAGACTTCTCTTCCAGAATATCGAGAATATAACGCCCTTCGTTAAAGTGAAATTTACTCGTTCCCTTTAAACAAAAATGAAACTGAATAAAACTGCTATCGATGTCTCTTTCAACCACTTCCACGGCATTAGAATCATTTTGATAGGTCATTACAAAAAACCCATCATCAATCTTGGTTTCGGTATATGAACCTTTAGCGACATTTTTTGAGGTGTTCTTTTTTGAAGAATTCATATTCTTATTTAGATTCATTCTAAACTAATTGTTTCAAAAGTGTTGATATGACTACAAAAATATGACATTTATCATTCTTTTACATTAAAGAGCTTTAAAAAACCACAAACGACACTTAAAGTTCTTTCAGCGTTATTTTTTAAGTCATGAGCTATATATTTTTGTTTTCGGAATTCCAAAACAGACAATGTCACCACATCATATTTCTAGAGGAACTTACTTTTACGCCATTGGCTTGAGCTATAAAAAAGCCGATGCCGAAATTCGTGGGCATTTTAGTTTGGACGATGCTTCTAAAACGGCATTACTAGAACAAGCCAAAACAGCAGACATAGAAAGCCTTGTGGTTACTTCAACCTGTAACCGCACAGAAATTTACGGCTTTGCACAACACCCTTTTCAACTCATTCAATTACTTTGTGACAATACGCAAGGCACGGTTGAAGAATTTCAAAAAGTGGCCTATGTATTTAAAGGGCGTGATGCTATTTCTCACATCTTTCGTGTAGGTTCTGGGCTCGATAGTCAGATTTTGGGAGATTTTGAAATTATTAGTCAGTTAAAAGTAAGTGCAAAAGCTTCAAGGAAACATAATTTATTAAATCCTTTTATCGAGCGTTTAATAAATGCTGTTATTCAGGCGAGCAAGCGTATAAAAACTGAAACTAATATTTCTTCTGGAGCAACTTCTGTGTCTTTTGCATCCGTGCAATACATCATGAAGCAAGTTGAAAACATTTCGGAAAAAAATATTCTACTTTTTGGTACTGGAAAAATAGGACGCAACACTTGTGAGAACCTTGTAAAGCATACCAAAAACGAACACATTACCCTAGTTAATAGAACAAAGGATAAGGCGGAAAAAATAGCAGGAAAATTTAATCTTCTTGTTAAGGATTATGCCAATCTTCAAGAAGAAATCAATACTTCTGATGTTTTGATTGTTGCTACTGGCGCTCAAAACCCAACCATCGACAAACATCTAATTCAATCTGATAAAGAATTATTGATTCTTGATTTATCGATTCCGAAGAACGTCAACGAAAATGTTTCTGAATTAGAGAATGTGACCTTAATTCATCTAGACCATTTATCGCAAATAACTGATGAAACGCTTGAAAAACGTAAGGAACATATTCCTTTAGCAGAAACTATTATTGAAGAGGTGAAAACAGAATTTAATGCTTGGATGGAAACCAGAAAGTTTGCACCGACAATTAAAGCGCTAAAAAATAAACTTCAGGATTTCAAAAATGCCGAGCTCAACACGCAACGCAAAAAACAAAAAGACTTCAACGAAGAACAGGCGGAATTGATTAGTAATAATATCATTCAGAAAATTACCAATCATTTTGCGCATCATCTTAAAGATGACACTATTTCCACAGATGAGAGTTTGGAACTCATAAAAAAAGTATTTCAGTTAGAAGAAACGGCAACCGATGTCTAGAACCATAAGAATTGGTACGCGCGATAGCAAATTAGCTATGTGGCAGGCCAACATCATTCAACAAATATTAGAAGATTTAGGTCATAAAACGGTCTTAGTTCCTGTAAAGTCTACAGGAGATTTGGTCCTCGACAAACCCATATATGAGCTTGGTATTACTGGCGTTTTTACCAGAACCTTAGATATCGCTATGCTAAATAACGATATTGATATTGCAGTGCATTCGCTTAAAGATGTACCTACACAATTACCAAAAGGCATAGTCCAGGCAGCTGTTATTAAGCGCGGTAATGTACGGGATACTTTGGTGTTTAAAAACAATGAAGAATTCTTGTCTCAAAGAGACGCTGTTATCGCTACCGGAAGTTTAAGACGCCGTGCACAGTGGTTAAATCGTTATCCAACCCATACCGTTGTAGGCTTACGAGGGAATGTGAACACGCGTCTTCAAAAGTTAGAAGACAGTGATTGGAATGGTGCCATATTTGCGGCCGCCGGTATTGGGAGACTCGACATTAGACCCGAAGAAGCCGTGAATTTAGAATGGATGGTTCCTGCACCAGCTCAAGGGGCAATTATGATTACGGCTTTAGAAGAAGATGAAGAAATCAGAGCGATTTGCGCAGAAATAAATCATGAAGAAACTGAGATTTGTACAGGTATAGAGCGTGAGTTTTTACGTCTTTTAGAAGGGGGCTGTTCTGCACCTATTGGTGCATTGGCGTATATTAAGGATGAAAAAATATTTTTTCAAGGTGTGCTTTTAAGCACTGATGGAAGCAAGAAAATAGAGGTAAATCGTGAGGTTAAGTTAGACGACAATAATGATGTAGCGCAATGGTGTGCTGACTTTATTATCGAACGCGGCGGAAAGCGATTAATGGATAATATTAAGCGTGCAGAGAAACAAACAAATATATACTCGACTAAAGCACTTACAGAAGGACAACAGCAATTGATACATGACGATGTGGTGGTTGAGAGTTCTGATTTTATTCAGATAAAATTCAATAGGATTCCAAAACACTTATTGGCATCCGAAATCAAGAATGTGATTATTACAAGTAAAAATGGTGTCGAATCTTTAACTACTGCTTTCTCAGCAGATGAGTTAAAATTCAAAAACATTTATTGTGTAGGAAGACGCACTAAAAAACTCATTGAAAACAAAATTGGCAAAGTGACACATTCTGAGAGAAATGCTAAACGCCTTGCTGAGTATCTCGTTGAACATATTGAAGGCAAGGAAGTAACATATTTTTGTAGTGACTTAAGACTCGATGATTTGCCAACGATACTTAAAGAAAATAATATCACTGTAAACGAGATTGAAGCGTATCAAACGGCTTACGCTTCGAAAAAGATTGATGAAAAAACTGAAGGGATTATGTTTTATAGCCCTTCAACCGTGCAAAGCTATATGCTAGAAAACAAAGCAGATAAGATTGCTTTTTGCATAGGTGAATCTACAGCTAGAGAGGCAAAAAAGCATTTTGAAGATGTTAGGATTGCAAAAGTACCGACTGTGGAGAGTGTGATTGAATTGGTAAATGAGCACTACGTATGATTTTTATTTATAAAAACAGAGGTGTTTTAGTTCCAGTGTATTTATTTATATCTGTATTCGGTTCAATTTTATTAAATGCTTTTTTTAAAGAATATGTTGGTGGAATATTTAACTCAGATTATGATTTTCAATTAGTATTAGGTATTGGATTATTAATTTCTGGGCTATGGACGTATCTTAAAAGTGAAGATTTCATAGAAATAAATGGAAAGAAAGAGAATGTTTATATAGAAAATTCCTTCTTTTTTATTTCAATGAAATTATGGAGCTATATAATGTTAGGAAGTGGTGCTTTAGCATTAATTGGAGGAATAATTGAAACAGTTAATTAAAAAAATCCTGCCTTCGCAGGAATGAAGGAAAATATGAGTGACACAAATAAAGAGATACCTGCCTTCGCAGGTATTCGAAACGATTTATTTTTAAGAGCATTAAAAGGAGAAACAGTTGATAGACCTCCTGTATGGATGATGCGTCAAGCTGGAAGATACTTACCAGAATTTATGGAGATAAAGGCGAAGTACGACTTTTTCACGCGTTGTCGAACACCAGAGTTAGCAAGTGAAATCACCGTGCAACCTATCCGTCGTTACGGAATGGATGCAGCCATATTATTCTGTGATATTTTAGTGATTCCTCAAGCCATGAACATCGAGGTTCAGATGAAACCCGATTTTGGGCCTTATTTACCTAATCCAGTCCGTACTCAAAAGGATGTAGATAATGTAATTGTGCCTGATGTTACTGTTGAGTTAGATTATGTTTATCAAGCGATAAAAGCAACTAAGGAAAAACTTAATGATGAGATTCCATTAATAGGGTTTGCTGGCTCTCCGTGGACTATCTTATGTTATTGCGTGCAAGGGCAAGGCAGTAAGAATTTTGACAAAGCAAAAGAATTTTGTTTTACAAATCCTGTCGCAGCTCATACATTACTGCAAAAAATAACAGATACAACCATTGCTTACTTGAAAGAGAAAGTAAAGGCAGGTGTAAATGCAGTACAAATATTTGACAGCTGGGGCGGTATGTTATCGCCAACAGATTATCAAGAGTTTTCTTGGCAATATATTAACCAGATTATTGAAGCATTAAAAGACGATGCGCCAGTCATTGCTTTTGGAAAAGGATGTTGGTTTGCATTACAAGACATGGCACGAAGTAATGCTTCTGCATTAGGAATTGATTGGACGTGCTCCGCCAGAAATGCACGTTATTTAACTGGAGGTAATATCACACTTCAGGGCAACTTTGACCCTACACGTCTGTTTTCACCGCCTTCTGAAATTAAGAAGATGGTGCATCAGATGATTAACGAATTCGGGAAAGACAAATACATTGTAAATTTAGGGCATGGCATCTTACCAACCATTCCGTTGGATAACGCAAAAGCGTTTATTGATGCTGTGAAAGAGTATAAACCTGCAAGGTCTTAAAGCACCTTATAGATTTTAACTTAAACCTACAAGGTATTCGAAACCTTGCAGGTTTTAATAAAGAATCATGTTTAAAAACATCTTAAAGGGTATACAAGCATATTCAGGGACGTTTAAATTAATGTCTCAATTAGGGTTATGGAAATATTTCATGATTCCAATGCTCATTAGTGTTGTCACAGCAACAATCATAGGTATTACTGCTTATAGTTTATCAGATAATATCGGAAATTTCATTGCTCAAATATGGGTTTGGGAATGGGGCAAAAGTGTATTTACTGCTATCTCCAGTTTTATTGGAGGCGTAATCATAATTGCTATTGGTCTAATTTTGTATAAACACATCATCATGGCATTGTCTGCGCCATTTATGAGTCCTGTGTCTGAGAAAATAGAGCGCCACTATATGGGGTTGAGTCCAAAAGAAAAGCATGTTCATAGAAACACCTCGTTTAAAGATCAATTATGGAGAGGTATCAGAATCAATCTAAGGAATCTTCTGAAAGAGTTATTGTTGACGATTCCTATTTTGTTGTTGAAATTCATTCCTGTTGTTAATATTTTTTCTACCATATTGCTCTTTTTGGTTCAAGCTTATTATGCTGGTTTTGGTAATATGGATTATACTCTGGAGCGTCATTTTAAATACAGAGATAGTATAAACTTTGTAGGGAAAAATAAAGGCATCGCTATCGGTAACGGTATTGTTTTTATGCTATGTTTGTTGATTCCGATTATAGGAATCATTGTCGTATTACCTCTTTCGGTAACTGCAGCATCTACTAAAACCGTTGAATTGCTCAAAGCTGAAAATAAACTTGTAATTGATGCTGCATGATTTCGTTAGGTGACTTTAATATCGCCCCAATTCAATCAAAAGATGCCTGGAGTGTTTGCAATTTTGCAGTTGCAAACGAAGATCGATTACAACGCTTTTTCCCAAAAACCTTAGAGCAAAACTTAACACCTACATTATCTAAGAGGTTTGTAGAAATTAAGGAAGAGGAATTCAAAAATAGAGAAGAATTCTTATTTACTTTAAAACCTGGTAATACCAATGAAGTTGCTGGTTTAATATATATAAAGGAATTAGATTGGGATAAAAAACAAGGAGAGTTTGCATATGCCATTGGGTATCCTTTTGAAGGAAAAGGGTGGACAAGCAAGGCTGTAAAAGCACTTTCAAAATATGCCTTTAATGAATTAGGATTGCAAACGTTACAAATCATATCTCATAAAAGCAATGTTGGCAGCATTAAGGTTGCAAAGAACAATGGTTATTCATGGATAAAAACCTTATCAAAAAGTTACACACCTCCAAATAGTGAGCCACTAGACATGGAGTTATACGAATTATATAATGAAGGATAAGTTCTTTAAATACATACACGAACTACAAGACACTATTACTTCTAAACTAGAGGTTATTGATGGTAAAGCCACCTTTCAAGAAGATATTTGGAAACGCTCAGAAGGCGGAGGCGGAAGAACACGTGTTATTGAAAACGGAAACGTTTTTGAAAAAGGCGGTGTAAATATTTCCGGCGTACATGGCAAGTTGCCTGAAAGTATGCAGGCATATTTTGGCGTAAAAGATGCTGATTTTTTTGCTTGCGGTCTGAGTTTAGTCTTGCACCCAAAAAACCCAATGGTACCGACAGTACATGCTAATTGGCGATATTTTGAAATGTATGACCAAAAAGGCAACATTGTTGATCAATGGTTTGGTGGTGGGCAAGATTTAACACCCTATTATTTGTTTGAAGAAGATGCGGTCCATTTTCATCAAACTTGCAAAACAGCCTGCGATAAACACAATCCAGAATTCTATTCTAAATACAAAGCGAGGTGTGATGAGTATTTTTACAATGCACACAGAAATGAGGGTCGTGGTTTAGGTGGACTATTCTTTGATTATTGCAAGAAAACGGACGAAATGAGTATGCAGAATTGGTATGATTTCGTTACTGAAGTTGGCAATAGTTTTCTGCAAGCTTATACTCCTATCGTCGAAAAAAGAAAAGACCTATCTTACACTAAAAAGCAGCGCGATTGGCAAGAAATTCGTCGTGGCCGCTATGTGGAATTCAATTTAGTGCATGACAAAGGCACCTTATTTGGACTTAAGACTAATGGTCGTATAGAAAGTATTTTGATGAGTTTACCGCCTCATGTACAATGGGTTTATGACCACCATCCTAAAGAAGGAAGTGAAGAAGAAAAACTATTGAAAGTATTGAAGAATCCAATTGACTGGGTTTGATTTAAAATAACTGCAGACTGCTACTGTAAACTGAATACCAAAATTATGTATCCACTGAGAAGAAACAGAAGATTACGGCAAAGCGAAGCAATTCGTGCTTTGGTTAGTGAAACTATTATCTCTCCAAACGACTTTTTAGTACCCCTTTTTGTAGTAGAAGGTAAAGGTGTAAAAGAAGAAATTGATTCCATGCCTAATTATTATCGTTATAGTTTAGACTTGCTTGAAAAAGAAGTAAAAGAGCTATGGAAACTAGGTTTGAAAGCAGTTTTACTATTCGTTAAAGTACCTGATAATCTAAAAGACAACTCGGGGACTGAAGCCTTAAACCCAGATGGACTAATGCAACGTGCCATTAAAGCGGTTAAGAATGCTTGCCCAGAAATGTTAGTGATGACCGATGTTGCTTTAGATCCATATTCTTCATTTGGCCATGATGGCATTGTGCATGATGGGCAAATATTAAATGATGAAACTAACTCTGTTTTAGCTGAAATGAGTTTATCTCACGCACAGGCAGGAGCAGATTTTGTAGCACCAAGTGATATGATGGACGGTCGTATTTTCGAGATTCGTTCTCTACTGGAAGATGAAGGTTTCCATAACAAAGGTATTATGAGTTATTCAGCTAAATATGCTTCGGCATTTTATGGCCCTTTTCGAGATGCCTTAGATTCTGCGCCAGTAGATATAAAAAATGTTCCTAAAGACAAGCAAACCTATCAAATGGATACGGCAAATCGTGAAGAAGCCATCCGAGAAACCCAAATGGATATTGAAGAAGGAGCAGATATTGTTATGGTAAAACCAGGACTTGCTTATTTAGATATTGTTCGTGATATTAAAAATGCTGTTGATGTTCCTGTTGCTGTATATCAAGTCTCAGGTGAATACGCCATGCTAAAAGCAGCTGCCGAAAAAGGATGGTTAGACCATGATGCTGTTATGATGGAACAGATTACTTCTATAAAAAGAGCTGGGGCAAATATAATTGCTAGTTACTTTGCAAAAGATGTTATAAAGTTAATTTCGTAAATTAGCGCAAACCAATTCCGTTCATGGGCTTACTCATTTTTTACGCTGTTATTTCCATCTTCTTTTCATTTTTATGTTCCATTTTAGAAGCTGTGCTTTTAAGTGTGACACCAACTTTCATTAATGTAAAAGTCAATGAAGGAAAGGCTTATGCTAAAAATCTCCAGCATCTAAAAAAAGATGTTGATAGACCTCTTATAGCCATATTGACTCTAAATACCATAGCGCATACCGTTGGTGCTATTTTAGTTGGTGTGCAAGCTGAAAAAGTATTTGGAAATGGAAACAACTCCATATTAATTGTATCTGCCGTAATGACCATATTGATTTTGGTGCTTTCTGAGATTATTCCGAAAACTATTGGTGCTACTTATTGGAAATCTTTGGCGAATTTCACTTCCAAAGCCCTTAATGTTTTAATATTTCCTCTAAAATGGACAGGGCTTCTATGGCTAATGCAATTAACCACTAAACTTATTGGCGGTAGTGGCCATCACGGAAGTGTGTTAAGTCGCGAAGATTTCTCTGCAATGACTGACATAGCCCATGAAAAAGGCGTGTTTGAAGAATCCGAAAGTAAAGTCATTAAAAACTTATTGACGTTTAAGGAAGTCATGGCAAAAAATATCATGACCCCAAGAACGGTCATGAAAACTGAAGATGAAACTACTACCGTTGCAGATTTTTTTGCTGCAAACCAAAACTTACGCTTCTCCAGAGTTCCTGTTTTTACAGGTACTCCTGATAATATTTCAGGATTAGTACTTAAGGACGAAGTGTATAAGGAAATGGCTAATGAAAATGGTCATAAAAAGCTATTAGACATTAAAAGAAATATCATCATTATCAATAGAGACATGCCTATTCCAGAGCTTTTTGAACAACTTGTTGAAAGCCGCAATCATATGGCATTGGTTGTAGATGAATATGGCTCTGTTAGTGGTATAGTAACAATGGAAGATGTTATTGAGACACTCTTAGGTCTTGAAATAATGGACGAAAGCGATAATGTAGCTGATCTTCAAATGTTAGCTCGTAAAAGTTGGGAGACCCGTGCCAAACGTCTTGGGTTAATTGAAGAAGAAAAGAAAAAAGAAGAATAAATTAAAAAGCTCAACCTATTAAAAGTTGAGCTTTTTCGCTATTAATCAATTTCAATTTAATTCTTACCAGTTACTATTTCTAGCTTCTTTGATTAAACTAAATTTACTATTGAAGTATCTATCAAAAAGTTGTATTACTTTTTTGGTTCTATTATTCTCTTTTAACTCACCTTTTTTAAGTGCAGCATCATCAATATTTTCTACTAAATCACCATTCCAATTAAAGTTAACTCCTGTAATAGTTACTCTATATTTGTTACCTTTTTTCTGAAGATATCCTGTATATTTTCCGCCAGGCTTTAAATAGCTAGGATAAGTCCCTCTTTTATAACCATGAGCTCCTAATTCGTTAGCGCTATCAAAAGTAAAAGTGAATATAATTTCTTCTCTTACAATGTATATTTTTTCGTAATTTCCATGTTCTCTAAGCGATTCGTACAATTCGAAAACTGTGTCTTCGCTGTTGTAGACTTTTTGCCAAATCAAGTTATTACTCTCAATCTTGAAATTATGACTTGGACTAAATGTAGTAAATGAGGAAAATGCGAACGCAGTGAGGATAAGTAGATACTTCATTTTAATAGCTTTTAGATTTAGGGACTACTAACTTATAGATAATTTGTATTTCATCCAATTAATCTGTCTTTTAATCGATGAAATGCACTTAATTTTAATAAATTAGAATTATAGAATTCAATTGAATGAAAAAAGCAATCATAAATACACCTTTGGGGTGTACTGAAATTGAAGGCGATGTAAATGGTATACAATCGATTACAGTGTCTGATAAAACCCTTGAGTTGAGTAAACATATTCCTGAAGAATTAGAGCCCTGCATACATCAGTTGGAGAACTATTTTGAAGGCAACCTGAAAGAATTCAATTTTAAGATGAATCCCATAGGAACAGATTTTCAAAAACGTGTTTGGGAAGCTCTTCTGCAAATTCCATATGGGAAAACGGTATCTTATCTAGAACTATCAAAACAACTAGGTGATGTAAAAGCGATTCGCGCGGTCGCTAATGCTAATGGAAAAAACCCTTTATGGATTGCTGTACCCTGTCATCGTGTTATAGGGACCGATGGCTCTCTAACTGGTTACGCTGGAGGACTTCACAGAAAAAAATGGTTACTCGACCATGAGAATCCAGTGAAGCAACAATCTCTTTTTTAGTATATTTAAAATCTAACAATACTCTATGGTTTCAACAAAAAAACTACTAAAAATTATAGCCATCCTGTTTGGGTTGGTAATTACTACATTATATCTAACAGATACCGATTACTTAATTAAAGCAGTGCGAACTATCTATCTTCGTGGACATACAACCGCATTCTTAGATGATTATAAGAAATTTGA
>CALDUJ010000131.1 GCA_937923735.1 uncultured Flavobacteriaceae bacterium
ACTATTGGTATGTGGGACTCACAAGGAGGTGTGCCATTTACAGGTGATTATCCGTTGCAAAAAAATACAGCATATGCCATCGAGCTAAATACAACTGTTCATATTCCTGAATGGAAGCGTGATATAAGAATCATGCTTGAAGAACCAGGGTTTTATGGAGAAAATGGTTTTAGATATATAGATGGGAGACAAGAAAGAATTTTAGTTATCGATACTAAGTAATCCGTCTACGTCTGTATGATGCCTAAATTAAAATCTTTAGTTATAGGGGCGTGGTTGGCAGCTTCTATTCCCATGCTAATCCATTTGCGGGTATCTAATGGGTCGATAATAGCATCTGTCCAAATTCTAGATGCAGCGTAATACGGTGAAACTTGTCTATCGTATCTATCTTTTATTTTGTTAAACAGTTCATCTTCCTTCTCTTTTGTTATTTTTTCACCCTGTTTTTCAAGAGAAGCCTTTTCAATTTGTAATAATACTTTTGCAGCCGAGTTACCACTCATAACTGCAAGCTCTGCACTTGGCCAAGCGACAATTAGCCTCGGGTCATAGGCTTTACCACACATGGCATAGTTACCGGCGCCATAGCTGTTTCCGATAACGACAGTGAATTTTGGGACTACAGAATTACTAACGGCATTAACCATTTTAGCGCCATCCTTAATAATGCCTCCGTGCTCACTTTTACTACCTACCATAAAGCCAGTAACATCTTGTAAGAATAGTAATGGAATTTTTTTCTGATTGCAATTAGCAATAAAACGCGTTGCTTTATCTGCAGAATCTGAATAAATAACACCTCCAAATTGCATTTCACTGGGTTTGGTTTTGGCTTTCGTGGTTTTTACTATTTTTCTCTGATTAGCCACTATACCAACTGCCCAACCATCAATTCTGGCATAACCAGTTAAAATGGTTTGTCCGTAGCCTTCTTTGTATTCTTCAAACTCCGAATCGTCAACTAAGCGTTTAATGATTTCCCGCATATCGTATTGGTCCGCGCGAGATTTTGGAAGTATACCATAAATGTCTTCTTGTTTTTCCGTAGGTTTTTTTGGAGCTGCTCTATTAAAGCCTGCTTTATCGTAATCCCCAATTTTATCGACTATATTTTTGATTTTATCTAATGCATCTTTATCATCTTTTGCTTTATAGTCCGTAACACCTGAAACTTCACAGTGAGTTGTAGCGCCACCTAGGCTTTCATTATCAATTGATTCACCAATGGCTGCCTTTACCAGATAACTTCCTGCCAAGAAAATACTTCCAGTTTTGTCGACGATAAGTGCTTCATCGCTCATTATAGGGAGATAAGCACCACCCGCTACGCAGCTACCCATAACAGCTGCAATCTGAGTAATGCCCATACTACTCATAATGGCATTGTTTCTAAAAATACGCCCAAAATGCTCTTTATCTGGAAAGATTTCATCTTGCATTGGTAAATAGACACCGGCACTATCAACCAGATAGATAATTGGTAATTTGTTCTCAATGGATATTTCTTGAGCTCTTAGATTCTTCTTCCCAGTAATGGGGAACCAAGCTCCAGCTTTAACAGTGGCATCATTGGCTACAACAATGCATTGTTTTCCTTTTACGTAACCAATTTTTATGACAACACCACCAGATGGACAACCGCCATGTTCTTCGTACATACCTTCTCCTGCGAACGCCGCTATTTCAATTGATTCCTTTTTATTGTCAAGAAGGTAATCAATACGCTCTCTTGCGGTCATCTTCCCTTTTGAATGATGCTTAGCTATTCGCTTTTCACCACCACCAAGCTTAACTCTTGCATAGTTTTTCTTAAGTTCGGAAATTAAAAGTTTATTATAATCTTCGTTTTTGTTGAAGTTAATGTCCATGCATATTCTGTTTGTTGCTAAAGTACGAAACATGGTATTTATAAGAAAGTTTGTTTTGTCTAATAATCAAAATATTTTACATGGAAATAGTTTCCTTGGAAACTAAAAAAATATTTTATACATTTGTATTGAATTTAAAATTTAGCAAAATGAAAAGAGATAAAATTATTTATTATGTAGCTACTGGATTACTAACTTTATTAATGTTTTATTCAGTAAGTATGTATTTTTTTAAGCACGAAGATGTGTCACAAATGTTCACTAATTTTGGATACCCAACGTATATTATATACCCTTATGCAACAGCAAAGTTATTAGGATTGTTTGCTATTTGGAATCCTAATTTTAAAACTATAAAAGAATGGGCTTATGCGGGTTTCTTTTTTGCTTTCATATTAGCATTTTTCGCACATTATATGATTAGTGATGGTGAGCACATAGGAGCAGTAATTGCTTTAGTATTATTAATGGTATCCTACATTTTTTATAAAAGAATAAACAGACAATAACGATGAAAAACATTATAGCATTCGCAGGGAGTAATAGTAAAAGTTCAATTAATAAGCAGCTAGCTATTTATGCAGCCAATCAGATAAACAATGCTCAGGTTCAAGAGTTGGATTTGAATGATTTTGAATTACCAATGTATGGCATCGATATAGAAAACGAACAGGGCATTCCAGACAATGCCAAAACGTTTTTAGAAATAATAAAAGCCTCAGATGGCATCGTATTGTCATTAGCAGAACACAATGGTGCATATACATCTGTTTTTAAAAATATATTTGACTGGATGTCTCGAATAGATGGAAAGCTTTGGAGCAAAAAACCCATGTTGCTCATGGCGACATCGCCTGGTGGAAGAGGAGGAGCCACAGTATTAGAAATAGCCAAAGGGCGTTTCCCCTTCATGGGAGGCAATATAGTAGCAGATTTTTCATTACCATCATTTAACGATAATTTTTCAGAAGATGGAATTAAGAATGAAGAACTCTCAAAAGCATTGAATTCAGCAATTTCTAAATTCGAAAACGCTTTATAATGGGAGATATTGGTAAGGACATAAAATCTAAATTTTCTAATGATAAGGTTAAAGCCTTAATCAATATTATTTATACTGCGGGTTGGATTAATAGTCAACAAAACGAATTCTTTAAACCTTATGGGATTTCTCCGCAACAGTTTAATATTTTGAGGATTCTTAAAGGCGCAGGTAAACCTCTTAAAGTCCAAGTTATTAAGGAGAGAATGATAGAAAGGTCTCCTAATGCCACACGTTTAATGGATAAATTATCTGCTAAGGAGTTAATAGAGCGTATCCCATGTCCGGAAGATAGGAGGGTTGTGCACATAAGCATTACCAAAGGAGGGTTGAAGTTACTACAAGATATTTCCAAGAATTTGAAAACTGATTTACTTGAAAATTTAAGTTTAAAGGAAGCAAAACAATTAAGTGACTTACTTGATAAAATAAGGTAGATTTTTTTAGTTAAATAGTTTCCATGGAAATTAAAATATGAATAGTTATGAAACTAAACACGATAAAGAGAATAGGGCGAAGCGATTTCGTTAACATGGGGCCAATCGAATTACGGCAACCAATTCCGACACGACAAATAGAAAATATAGACCCATTTATATTATTGCATCATTATGGACCTTATGAGATAAATGAAAAAAACAACCCGTTTGATTTAGGCCCACATCCACATCGTGGATTCGAGCCTGTTACATTCCTTATTCAAGGTGAGCAATTGCATCGTGACTCTCTAGGTCATGAAAGTGTTGTAAAAGCTGGAGATGTGCAATGGACAACATCTGGACGGGGTATTATTCATGCAGAAGGTCCAACCAAGGAATTTGTAAAAAAAGGTGGGACACTCGAAGGAATTCAATTGTGGTTGAATTTACCAGCAGAGAAAAAGATGATTCCCGCTGATTATCAACATGCAAAAAAAGAAGACTTCAATGTGATTTCATCGGATGATGGTAAAGTAGCCATTCAAATAGTAGCTGGAGAATTAGATGGTGTTTATGGTCGGATAAAAACTCAAACCTCTGTAAATGCGTTTATGATAGATGTAGACGAAGGAGGGGAACATACTATTAGTATTCCAAATGCCCATAAACCCTTGGTTTACCTTCTTAAGGGTCATGTTACAATAAATAACAATACCGATTTAGTTCAAGATGAAAGTCAATTAGTTGAATTCAATCAAGACGGTGAAGGATTTTCAATAAAAGGTAACACTGAAAGCAAATTATTATTCTTGTCTGGTAAGCCATTTAATGAGAAGATAGCTAGTTGGGGACCATATGTAATGAATACCCAAACTGAAATCATGGAAGCTCTCCGAGATTACCAAGATGGTAAAATGGGATTTCTACCTGCTAGTTAAAAAAGAGCATTCTTCGGGATGCTTTTTTTGTTTAAAAACACGATATTTGCTCAAGACTAACTATCAAAGATTGAATTATGGCGATGAATAAAAATACGGTTTTAGCGTGGGCTACTTTTATCATGATAATTGTAGGTATAGCTTTAATTTTAATGGGAGCATTTAAGTATGACGAAGTTGCAGGTTGGGGATTTGCCTCAGTAGGCATAGGTTTTTTAGCAAATGCTTGGGTGTTTAATGCTTTAAAAGGACGCGTATAGCATGAGTGACGATAAAAAAGTAATCTTCTCGATGTCGGGAGTTACTAAAACTTTTCAAGGAGCAAATACACCAGTTTTAAAGAATATTTATTTAAGTTTTTTCTATGGAGCCAAGATAGGTATCCTAGGACTTAACGGTTCTGGTAAATCTACATTATTGAAGATTATTGCAGGAGTCGATAAGAATTATCAAGGAGATGTTGTTTTCTCTCAAGATTATTCTGTTGGATTATTGGAGCAAGAACCCAAATTAGATGACGATAAAACAGTTTTGGAAGTTGTTAGAGAAGGGGCAGCAGAAACGGTAGCTATTCTAGATGAATACAACAAGATAAACGATATGTTTGGTTTGGAGGAAGTTTATTCCGATCCAGATAAGATGCAAAAACTCATGGATCAGCAAGCTGTACTTCAGGATAAAATTGATGCCGCTGGAGCTTGGGAACTAGATACAAAACTCGAAATCGCTATGGATGCCTTACGCACGCCAGATGGCGATAAGAAAATAGGTGTGTTATCTGGAGGAGAGCGTCGTCGCGTTGCATTGTGCCGTCTTTTATTACAAGAACCTGATGTTTTATTACTGGATGAGCCAACTAACCATTTAGATGCTGAATCTGTGCATTGGTTGGAGCATCATTTGGCTCAATATAAAGGTACTGTCATTGCAGTAACACACGATAGATATTTCTTAGACAATGTAGCTGGTTGGATTTTGGAACTAGATAGAGGAGAAGGAATCCCTTGGAAAGGAAACTATTCGTCTTGGCTAGATCAAAAGTCTAAGCGTATGGCTCAGGAAAGTAAATCTGCATCCAAACGTCAGAAAACCTTAGAACGCGAGTTAGAATGGGTTAGACAAGGTGCAAAGGGGCGCCAAACAAAGCAAAAAGCGCGTCTTAAAAATTACGATAAATTAATGAGTCAAGACCAGAAACAACTTGATGAAAAATTGGAAATATACATTCCTAACGGACCGAGATTAGGAACGAATGTTATTGATGCTGTTGGGGTTAGTAAAGGTTATGATGACAAATTATTGTATGAAGATTTAAATTTCAGCTTGCCGCAAGCTGGTATAGTTGGTGTTATAGGCCCGAATGGTGCTGGTAAGACAACTATCTTTAGAATGATAATAGGGGAAGAAACTCCGGATAAAGGAGAGTTTAAGGTGGGAGAAACCGCTAAGTTGGCTTATGTTGATCAAAAACATGCTAATATTAATCCAGATAAATCCATTTGGCAGAACTTTAGTGATGAGCAAGAATTGGTTATGATGGGTGGAAAACAAGTCAATTCTCGTGCTTATTTAAGTCGTTTTAACTTTAGTGGGAGCGAACAAAATAAGAAAGTCAAGTTGTTATCTGGAGGGGAGAGAAATCGTTTACATTTGGCAATGACGCTTAAAGAAGAGGGCAATGTATTACTTTTGGATGAGCCGACTAATGACTTAGATGTCAATACATTAAGGGCTTTAGAGGAAGGTTTAGAGAATTTTGCGGGTTGTGCTGTTGTTATTAGTCACGATAGATGGTTCTTAGATAGAATTTGCACACATATACTAGCATTCGAAGGAGATTCTCAAGTTTACTTCTTTGAAGGCGGTTTTTCTGAATATGAGGAAAACAAAAAGAAACGTTTAGGTGGAGATTTAATGCCTAAGCGAATTAAGTATAAGAAGTTGACTAGATAGTGTATTTAGTAAATATGGCTAGAACCTAATTTATAATCTGAAATATCTAGGTTGTCGATTTCCTTTTTAGTTTTATCAAATGCCTTTATTGCATCCTCAAAATGCTTTTCAGAATCCTGTGAATAAAGAAGGTATTTTGTATTTGGATTTGAATAAATGGCTAATATTACAAGACCATAAATTATAATGAAGATAGTTGCTACCATAAGTTATTAATCTAACTGTTTTTTTAAACGCTTGATTTCATTTTGCAACTTACTATTCTTCACAAGACTTATTGTTAGTAAAATCAATATTGTAATCAATGCAATTGATAAGATAGTTGTCAGTCTTGATAACTCATCAGTTTCTTGAAGTTTTTTTAGTTCTTCCGCTTGTTGTGCATTAATAGAGGCTAAATCTGACTGTAAGAATAACGTGTAGGCAATGAATAACAGTTTAGTCATAATGTAAAGTAGTTAGGACTTGTTGAAAAATCTAAGAATCACTTCCATAAGAATGTGTTTCAGTAAAATCACGATATCTTTGTTCAGGAGTTTCCTTAAGATTTAAATCAATAGATTCCATTAGTTTTCTATTCTCTTCATTAAGTTTTCTGGTTTTACGTATACCAGAAATTAATAGGATTAAAAAGAACAAAGCAACCGAAACAAAAGATATAATGATACCTTCCTCTCTAGTTAAGACCAATAAAATAGTAGTAAATTTCACCATGATTAAGCAGATTTGTTATGATTCGAGGGAAACCAAATATAATATTAATTATTTAATTATCAAGTAGTTCATCGAAAAGTAAACATTTTAGTTATCAACAGTTTTATTAACTATTTTTCATTAAATACAGTGGAGCTCTGGTGTCATTTAGAAAATATGACGTGTAACATTTCTACAATTATAACTACATATATTTTAAGCACAATCTCTTTCGTAAAATGATAATTTTTCACGAAATTGCTTATCCTTAAAAATTAAGTTCAACCATCTAAACACACACATATGTCTGACGACTTTGATTTATTAGAAACCAATTCCAACGAAAAAACTGAAAAAGTAGATGTTAATTGGGGAAAAGCTATTGACCAAATGAAATCTAAACTGGCTCAAGAAGACGACCCAGAAAGCCGTCAGAAGATTCTTAATGCCACACTGGACAATGTTGTTGATATGGCAGAGAAGGATAGAAGTACTCTTTTAGATGCTATAAAAGACTTGACTGACTATCAAGATGAAGTGGGTATCATGTTCGAAGGGTTTTCTGCTCTTAATGCAGCAGAGCAGAAAGTAATTGATGATGCTATTAAGCGTTTGGAGAGAGCTAAGGTCGAACTTGAAGATGCTCAAAGTAAGCCTGATACATGGTGGAATAACCTATGGGGGCGAAAGAGCAAAATAAATAAAGCCGAAGAAGAACTTAAAAATGCTCAAAAAGAGCGTGATGCTTCAGATAATAAAGCAAAAGCGATGTTTCAGCAGCGTATAGAAAGTGCTGATGTGCAAACGCTACTCAACGAGTTATCTTTTAAAAGTCAGGCGGCAATCAAACGTTTAAAAGATAGAGAAGTAGAAATTAAGGAAGTTGAGGAAAGCCTTAAAACGGCCATTGTTGAAGCCAGTAATAATCATACAAAAGCACTTCAAAAGAAAAAAGAAGTAGAAGGACAACTTGAAGAACAATATGCTTTGTTAAAGCAAGCCCGTCAAGCTTTAGAAGAAGTTGCGGATAAACAATCTACTGAGTATTCTGACGCTTTAGCAAAAGTGACTCAATTAGAGCAAAAAGTAGAAGAGTTAGAAGGTCTTAAAAATGCCTACACGACTCTTGCAGCCTCTAAAGATAGTTTTGTTCATAAGCATAATTTAACTATAAAGGTATTAACGTCGTTAAGAAGTAACTTACAGACACACCGTGCAAAACTAAAGTCGGATACCGATGAGCGTTTAAAATACTACGATGGCTATGTAGTAGCTTTAAAAGCGCGTACAGACCAAGAGTTTGCGGCAATATTAGAGCACCTAGGAGTTAAAACAGATGAACATATTGGTGAAACTTTAGCTGCTATGCATACGGCGAGTGCAAAAGCACGTCAGGAAATGATGGATAATATTCCAGTTCATGAAAAAGTAATGCAAGGTGTTTATGGTAGTTATGCTGAAGCTTTGCAGGAAATTAGAGAGAAAGATGTCGAAATCCAGAAGAATTTTGCAGACCGTTATGGTATTGATATGAAAGAAATTTTTGAAGAGTACTATAAAGCAGATGCAACTGCTCCAAGTGGAGGAGGGGATGATTCAGGAGAGCCTGGTGATGCTCCTAAGCCTGAAGCTGAAGACGATTTGTTAAGCTAAACTAAGATAGACTAGGCCTTGCAGATTTAGATTTGCAAGGCTTGTTTTAATAAGCCTTATTCAAGAATTTGCGGCTATTTGCCGTATTACCCATAATTAGATGTCCTTAGATCATATTGCAACACCATTGGATTCTGCCATTCTCGACTCTAAAGAGCAGTATGTATTTTACCATAAAATGGTGGAACATGCTTTGAGAGAGCTCTTGCAAAGCATGACATCTAATGCTTTATGTAATGAGCAAGAAATGGTGTTCTTTAAACAGTACTGCGATTTACTGTTGTACTCAATAGAAGCAATGCGGGTTAAGTATATGTATGATGATGAGGATAATATGAAGGTCGATTTAACGGAGTCTGGTTTCCCAAATTATATTGAATTCAGATACTTGTTCAATGATCTTGGCTTACGGGATAATTATATTCAGAAATTGCCGGACCTCGAGGTTATTAAGAATGAATTCTTAGATACCCTTTTACGAAAAAAAGAACATGTTAGTAAACGAAAATTGTTTCAAGCTGCTTCTTTAAGGTATTATACGACTGTAGAGCAGAAGTATATTTATAATCGTTTTGTGCAGGGCAAGATAGTTGATGCTCCCAAAGATGTGAATTCGAGATATATGACCAGCTGGAGTTTTTATGATGTGACCTATAATCGCCCGTTTGTGTGCTATATGTATTTCGATACAGAAAAAAACAATATTGACAAGTACAGGAGTGATATTTACGAGGCTCTTAAAAACTCGGCAGATAGACATATGGATTTAAATACTATGGCTTATGCAATAGATAGAAAGTTGCCGGATGTAATGCCAAAACATATAAAGCGTATCGATTTAGGACCATTACATAATGTGTTTGCTAAAGATGAACATATCATGACACATTCTATCTTAGAAAGTATTTCTAAAAAGGAAATTCCGCTAGAGTCTTTTGCTTTTTCTCTTCAAGTAGATGAAGTATTCTCTGGTAGTGAATTTACGGAAGGTAGTTTTTTCAATAAGCAAACTTTTCAGAAGTGGGACTATGTTTTGAAACAGAAGTATGTATTTGCACCGCATCGAATTATTCAGCTATTATATAACAAGGCCCCAGAATTAATGAATAAATTGAAACAGGCACCTTTTCAAGTAGGTGATTTAGAAATTGATAAAATATGAAAAGTTTACAGTCGCAGTCGCAGTATTTATTACTGCAAACTGATACTGAGAACTGAAAACTGAACAAATGGAACACAACTCAACATTTCCAATAAAACAAACAGAGCTCGATATGCTTCGAGACGAAGCTGCATCCTATATTAAAAGTGTGCAGTGGGAGCAAGGCATGCGTGCAAGAAATAAAGATAAGGACGCTAAAGACGATTCCATACTGTTATACTTGTCTCGAGCAAAAGGCAATGGTGGAACAGACGTGACGTCCGTGTCGAAAACTATTTTGGCCTTAAAAAAACGATTGTTGCCAGATTCGGTGGCTATTCCGTTACATTTAAATCAAACACTTTTGTCGGTTCAAGAAGGCTTGGCATTAGGTATTTGGACAAAGGATAGCTATTACGATGCTTCAGGATTATCGGCTTTAGCTGAAAATAAATCAGCACTTGGCAATGACCAAAAGCGTGAGTACGAAAGTAAAATGCAAACGGCTACTGCTTTTATGTTGTATGCAGCTTCATATAACATCATTCATAATTTAAAAAATGTAGCTTCAGACGATTTATCTGTGATGAAGAATAAGTTTGCTGGTATTCCAGAATTATCTTTTATGTCGCCATTAAAGGGTATTTCGTGTGCTTTGTATTATTATGATAAATATTTGAGTCATCCTGATGTTGTGAAGTCAGACAAAGATGTTACAGATTTTACAGTCGTCTATTTTGAGGCTTTGATTGATGAAATCCAACTTCGTAAAAGTTCATTGGAGTATACAGAAACAATCACAGATAGAACATACAAATTAGAAAACAGTGAATTTGCCATTTCGGGCTGGGATAATGTGTTTGCTGGTGCAGCAAAAAGTATCGAGTTTAATAAAATTCAGTTCGAACAAATAGTTGGTAACAGAGATGCAAAGCATTTTGCGCGACGTTTAACAGAGCGCATGTTGAGTTATGATTTTACTGCTAAAAAGAACCCGTTTCAAGAACTTGGTGGATTCATGCCCGTATTTATGGGGTATGGAATTCCAGGAACGGGAAAAAGTATGTTGATAGCGGCCATAGCGACACGATTAAAGGAACACTGCGATAATCTAGATATTCCATTTTTGTTTCATCCTATGCCTGATACTTTGATATCCACCTTTCAAGGTGGATCTGCAGAGAAAATGGTTGAGTGGATGAAACCGTTACAAGATCCAACAAAACTAATATTTGCACCTATTGATGATGCAGAGAACAACTTGCAGGAGCGAACGGCTCAAGGCGTATCTGCAGGTGTCAAAGAGGTTATTGGCGTATTTTTAAGGTATACCGAAGGCGCTTATGCAGTTAATTATGGGAATAGTTCTATTGGATTGTTTACCAATCTGCCTGAGATGTTAGATAAAGCTGTTATTTCTCGTGTACAAGGTCGTTTCAAAATTGATGGCGCTCGAACAGAGCACGATTTCTTAGATCAAGACCATTTATGGTGGAGAAAACTTCAAGATACCATGCCTGATTTTATAAACATGAATGACCCAAAAGGTTATGAATACTTGTCTGATCAAGGTTTGGCAAAGAACATGGGGGAAATACTGAATGTATCAGATAAACCAACGGAGGAACGTGTTTTGGAAGCTTACGACAAGACAACTAAGCTTCATAAAACCAATGACCACAAGTTTTACGCTGCTCTATATAAAGAGATTCAGAAGTTATTTCCGTTCTTTTCTTCTAGAGATGTTAGAAACATTCAGTCTGCGGTATCTCTAAGATTGACAGATTTTGATTTAGAAAAAGACTGGTTTGAGAATCCAGAATTGTATTTTAGGAAGGATTATGAGACTAAATTCAATATGTTGCAAGAACTGATGCGTGCAAACATGAAAGGTCTTGATTTTTCAGAAATAAGACGACAAGAGGTGGTGCGTTACTTAGATAATGTAGCAACCATTGC
>CALDUJ010000132.1 GCA_937923735.1 uncultured Flavobacteriaceae bacterium
GATTACTTTACTAGAGCGAAGGAATATGATGCACTTAAAAAAAGTGGTAAGCCCTACAGAAAAGACACTGAAATGGAAGTGCTTGCTGAAATCCTAAATAAGGAACGCTACATAAGTTGTCATTCCTATGTACAAAGCGAAATCAATATGCTCATGAAAGTTGCTGAACAATTTAACTTTAACATTAATACGTTTACACATATTTTAGAGGGCTATAAAGTAGCAGATAAAATGGTAAAACATGGTGTTGCTGCTTCTACTTTCAGTGATTGGTGGGCCTATAAATATGAAGTAAACGATGCCATTCCTTATAATGGTGCCATTATGCATAATGCAGGCGTGCTTACCGCATTTAATAGTGATGATGGTGAGATGTCCCGTAGATTAAATCAAGAATCGGCAAAAGCTGTTAAATATGGCGGTGTCTCCGAAGAAGAAGCTTGGAAATTTGTAACCTTAAATCCTGCAAAAATGTTGCACTTAGATGATAGGGTTGGTAGTGTAAAAGTTGGCAAAGATGCAGACCTAGTTCTTTGGAACGACCATCCAATGTCCGTTTATGCGACAGCAGAAAAGACCCTTATCGAAGGTATCACATATTTTGACAAGGCAAGAGACAAACAGATGCGTGATGCTATAAAAAAAGAAAAAAGCGACATCATTACGATGATGATGCAAGAAAAGAACAAAGGTTTGAAAACACAACCTATCAAGAAAAAAGTAAAGGAACATCTTCACTGTGATTCATTATAAAAAAGAGTCATCAGTTAGCAGTAGCAGTTTACAGTAAAAAATATAGAAAAATGAAAACAACAAAAACAAAATATTCGTGTATTCGTGGCAAAACACGTTCAATAAACAAAATAATAAAGTTAGGGTTGATGTTGAGTTGTGTGATTGCTTTTGCACAACAAACACCTGCCCCTAAACAGACAGAAGCTATTACCATAACTGGAGCTACGGCACATATTGGCAATGGTACAGTAATCGATAACAGCATCATTGTTATCGAAAACGGAAAGATAACTACTTGTGCAGATGCAACTGTAGTAAGAATGGAAAGCAAAGGACGTGTAATTGATGCCTCTGGCAAGCATGTTTACCCAGGTTTTATTGCAACCAATTCGTCATTAGGATTGGTTGAAGTCAATGCAGTTAGAGCTAGTAACGATCAAGATGAAATTGGAGACCTTATTCCTCATATACGAAGCCTTATAGCCTATAATGCGGAATCTAAAGTGGTCGAATCTATGAGGCCTAATGGTATTTTAATGGGGCAAATTTCGCCAAAGGGTGGACGAATTTCTGGCACGTCTTCCATTGTACAATTTGACGCTTGGAATTGGGAAGATGCAGCTATAAAAGTTGATGATGGTATTCATATAAGCTGGCCAAGAAGTTTTACAAGAGGTCGTTGGTGGCTTGGTGAAGATCCTAGCCTAAAACCTAATAAAAAGTATAATGAGCAGGTGGATGAACTGATTTCATTTGTTGCTGAGAGTAAGGCTTATAATAGTGGAAATAAAGGAATAAAGCACTTACCTCATGAGGCGATGAAAGGACTTTTTAGTGGGTCTCAAAAATTATATGTTCGTGTTAATGATGAAAAAGGCATTATTGATGCGATAGCTTTTAAGAACAGTAATGGTATTAAACAGATGGTAATTGTTGGAGGCTATCAAGCAGACAAGGTTACCGATATGTTAAAACAAAACAATGTTCCTGTATTGGTAAACCATACCCACAGCCTACCAAATAGTGATGATCATGACTATGATTTCAATTACAAGCTACCGAAGTTGTTGGCAGACGCTGGTGTTTTAGTAGGATTACAAAATGGCGATGCATCCAATTTCCAGACAAGAAATTTACCTTTCTACGCAGGACAGGTAGTTGGTCAAGGCATGAATAAGGAAGACGCTCTTAAGTTGATTACCTCCAATACCGCAAAAATACTCGGTATTGATTCCATGGTAGGCACTTTGGAAAATGGAAAGCATGCTACGCTTTTTATTTGTGAAGGAGATGCCTTAGATATGAGGACCAATATTTTAACCCATGCATTTATTGAAGGACGTGAGATTAGTCTAGAATCCCATCAAACAAAGCTTTGGAAACGATATTCAAACAAATATAAAGCGGGAAATTAATCTATCTAGCTAAAAGCAAAAAAGCGAGCCAATTGGCTCGCTTTTTTTATTCAATCATTTTAGCGTCTTCAGGTTTCTCAAATAGTTTTGTATTTGGTTCATCTTTAGATACAGATACATTCACAAAATTACGTTCACTCCTCACATCCCCAATAATCCCATCTTTGTACTCATACCACTTCATAGTTTTAGGTAATAACAAACCTTCAGCAGTCAGCCAGTCAGAATAGCGTATCAAACTAAACTTAGGGCTTTTTTCTTTAGTAAAGTACGTCACAGTATAAGCCAGCCAACTCATTTTATTGGTTTCTGCATCATAGTAAACAATGTATTCATCATCCGGAGATTCTCCAACTCCAGCTTCATAAGAAATTTTTATCCCCGGATATTGCTTGCCCTCATATTCTAAAGCAGCTACATTTTCGTAATTAATACCATCATCACCTACTATAAAAGGCATGGCGTAAAAATAGAACATCAAGTTATAGTAAAATCTAGGATTACCCTTATAAGTCGCAGTATCTTTCTCGATTAACCATGGATTATTTCCATCATACCCAATAGTGAATGTTTCGGCATCAATCAATGATTTTCGACTCTTAAGTGCTGTGGTTGTTTTCTCGTTTTGACCTTCTTTTTCTATTTCGAAAACAAGGCTTTGCATCGTGTTCCAAGCATCAATGCCTCCATGCGCTTTAAATATTTTATCCATGTTTTCTGGATAAATGCTGGTGGTAACATTTAACTCTTCGCCTTTGTAATTCTGTTTATCTGCAGTCTCCTTACAGGAAATCAATACAATTAAGCTTAACGTTAATAAGATTAGTTTTTTCATGGTTATGTGTTTAAGTTGACTATGTCGATAATGTGTATTCAAAATTACATAGATTCCATTATTTTTGTTGAGATATGATTAAAGAAATCAGTAGCGTTCAAAATCCATTAATCAAACAACTTTTTCAATTAAAAGAAAAGTCACGCATTCGAAAGAAAACAGAGCAATTCTTAATTGAAGGCGAGCGCGAAATTTCATTGGCTCTTAAAGGTGGTTATGCTATTGAAACGATTCTGTTTTATCCAGAATTGTTTTCAGAAAATCAAATAAAAAACTTAACAACTCAACAACTTAATTATATAGAGATTTCTAAAGATGTCTATCAAAAGTTAGCGCATCGGGATACTACTGAAGGTGTAATTGCTGTTGCTAAAAGCAAGTCATTTGGTATCGAAGATTTAAAAATCAATTCTAAAAATCCTTTAATATTGGTCGCAGAAGCTCCTGAAAAACCAGGCAATATAGGTGCATTACTTCGTACAGCTGATGCCGCTAATGTCGATGCTGTTATTATTGCAAACCCAAAAACAGATTTCTATAATCCTAATATTATTAGATCTAGTGTTGGCTGCGTATTTACAAATCAAATAGCGGCTGGAAGTACTTCAGATATCATTACATTCCTAAAAGCTAACAACATCAATATCTTTTGTGCTGCGTTGCAAGCTTCAGAAAATTATCACTCCCAAGATTACACAAAACCAACAGCCATTGTAGTTGGAACAGAGGCAACTGGCTTAAGTGATGAATGGTTAGAAAATGCTACGCAAAACATCATCATCCCCATGCAAGGTGAAATCGATTCAATGAATGTGTCGGTTGCTGCCGGGATCTTAATTTTTGAAGTAAAGCGACAACGTCATTTTAAATAGCTTAAGTTTCAACTAATAATACAAAAATTATATTGCCATTAAATTCCTTATTCATATTTTTATTCTATGACAGCGATTGAGATAGAAAAGGAAAATGC
>CALDUJ010000133.1 GCA_937923735.1 uncultured Flavobacteriaceae bacterium
ATGCATAATCACCTGTTGTGCGAACTCACCTCGAATGGCAGAAATGATAATGGAAGGTTTTACTTTTTCCAAAACCTCAAATACATCATCATCTTCTAAGTTGAATTGATGAAATTGCCCATTTTCTCTGAAAAACTTATTAGGTGAATTATACGTTGCAAACGTATTAAAATACCCAAGAAGCTCTTTGTAAATGGCATTTCCTATAAAACCACTTCCTCCTAAAATGAGTATTTTTTTCTTACTTGGGGCAGCGATGACTTATGCTTTTGGTTTATAAAAAGGTAATTTTACAACAGTCGCAGGTATGGCATTTTTACGAATTTGGATGTTGATTTTGCTTCCAACATCAGAGAATATTGTTGGTACATAACCAAGCCCTATACCTGTACCCATAGATGGCGACATAGTGCCAGAAGTGACATTACCTATTTTCTTTCCTTGACCATCAACAATGTCATATCCATGTCGTGGAATACCTCTATCATTTAATTCGAAAGCGACTAGTTTTCGTTCTGGACCGCGACGCTTTTCATCCTCTAAGGCTTCAGAATTCGTAAATTCTTTTGAGAATTTAGTAATCCAACCCAAACCTGCTTCAATAGGGGAAGTAGTGTCATCTATATCGTTTCCGTACAGGCAATATCCCATTTCTAATCGTAATGTGTCTCTAGCAGCTAATCCAATTGGTTTTATACCATAATCTGCACCAGCTTCTAAAACCTTATCCCAGATTTGTTTTACTTCGTCATTCTTGCAATAAATTTCAAACCCACCAGAACCAGTGTAGCCTGTTGCCGAAATAATAACATGCTCAATTCCTGCAAAGTCCCCAACTACAAAATTGTAGAATTTGATTTTTGATAAATCGTGACTGGTAATCGATTGCATTGCTTCAACAGCTTTTGGGCCTTGAATGGCTAACAATGAATAGTTTTCACTTAAATCACGCATATCTGCATCGACATCATTTTTAGATTGAATCCAATTCCAATCCTTTTCAATATTACTAGCATTAACTACCAATAAATAGGTATCTTCTTTAATACGATATACAATCAAATCATCAACAATACCACCATCATCATTTGGCATGCAACTATACTGAGCTTTACCGATTGTTAGCTTGGAAGCATCATTACTGCAGACTTTTTGAATTAAAGCCAAAGCATTTGGACCTTCGATTAAGAATTCCCCCATATGAGAGACGTCAAAAACACCAACGCCATTACGCACTGTTTCGTGTTCTGCATTAACGCCTTCGTATTGTACAGGCATATTATAGCCAGCAAAAGGAACGATTTTTGCCCCAAGAGCAATATGAGTATCTGTTAAAGCTGTATTTTTCATATTATTTCCGCGTAGGCGGTAATCTTTAGGTTAATAATTATATCTTATCGAATAAGACAATATCTCTAGTATAAGTAATGCAAAAGTATCGAAAATAATAGAGTGCGCTAGGATAAATTATGAACAATAATCATGAACTAAAATTTTGTTAATTCGATTGAAAAGCAAAATCTTTTCTCAATAAATATGTACTTTTCTGAATCTTAAAACACTGATAGATGAAACTAAACAAAAGCCTAATCATTGCATTGCTATTATGTGGAACTTTATTTGCTCAAGATGGTCTTCCACAAGATTATTTGAGTAAAGAATTTCATAAAAGTAGGAGAGATGCACTCCGAGCAAAGATGCCACCTAATAGTGTTGCTACTTTTTTTTCCAATCCTGTTAGAAATCGTGCCAATGATGTTGAATATATTTATCATCAAGATCCTGATTTTTATTACTTAACAGGGTATAAAGAACCGCATGCGGTATTGGTTATTTTTTCAGAAAATCAGACAAATGCTGATGGTCAAACCTATAATGAGTTACTTTACGTACAAGAAAAGAATCCACAAGCTGAAATGTGGACTGGTAAGCGTTTAGGTGCTGAGGGTGCTAAAGAGCAGCTAGGTTTCGATATTGCTCTTAATGGTAAGGAATTCTTGAATTCTCAAATTGATTACAAATCATTTGATAAAATCATGTTCAATAATTTTCAAGATGATTATAGGAATTCCAAACGTAATGGAGCCGACCTTTACGATTTGATCAGGACCTTTAAAGAAGATGTTGGATTTGAAAATTATCAACCGCCTTCTCAGGTTATTGAATTTGCCCACAGAGTTATTAAACAAAGTACAGAAGAAACAAGTGCAAATGTTGTACAGCGTTTAAAGGCTGCTTCAGAGCAGTACCCAGAACTAAAAACGGACCCTATTGTTTCGCAATTTGTAAATGCTGGAGATGATAATATCAGAAAGGAAATGAAGCAACAGGCTATTAAGATTGAAGCGGAGCAAGCTAAAAGTAAGTTAGACTTAAAATCATTGTCGACCTATATGGCTGGTCTCAGACAAATAAAGACAAAAGAAGAAATGGTATTACTTACAAAAGCTGTTAGAATCTCAGCCATGGGGCAACGTGAAGTGATGAAGGCAATGCATCCTAATATGTCTGAAACCGAAGTGCAGGGTATTCACGAGTATGTCTACAAAAAATACGGGAGTGAATACGAAGGCTACCCAAGTATTGTTGGAGCAGGAGAGAATGGTTGTGTTTTGCATTATATTGAAAACAGTAAAATGACATTAGAAAATGATTTGGTATTGATGGATTTAGGCGCTGAATATCATGGCTACACTGCTGATGTTACCAGAACTATCCCTGCGAATGGTAAATTTTCTAAAGAACAAAAACTAATCTATGATTTGGTTTATGAAGCCCAAGAAGCTGGTATAGCGGCTTCGAGAACGGGTAATCGCTTTGGAGCGCCAGATGCTGCTGCACGTAAATTTATAAATGAAGGGTTGGCTAAACTAGGAATTATTCCTTCAGCAGATTCCAAGCATTCATATTTTCCACATGGAACTTCACATTATTTGGGGTTAGATGTTCATGACCCTGGATTATATCAAGCATTTGAACCTGGAATTGTTATTACGGTGGAGCCAGGTATTTATATTCCTGAAGGTAGTGATTGTGACAAAAAGTGGTGGGGTATTGCGGTGAGGATAGAAGATGATATCTTGATTACTGATGGTGACCCAGTAAATCTTTCTGCTGAAGCACCGCGTAAATCATCAGAAATTGAAAAGCTAATGGCACAATCTAGTGCTTTGGATGATTTTAAGTTGCCCAAGTTGGATTAGAATAATTAAAATAGACAAAAATTCAAGCTGATAATCTTATATTTGACTATCAGCTTTTTTTATATAATAGATGAAAATATTTTCCAAAGAACAGATAGACGAGGGCGATAAGCTAACAATAGCAAAACAAGGCATTTCATTTAATGAGCTAATGGAGCGCGCAGGCACTCAAATTTTCAATTGGCTGCATACACGAATGCAAGGGGCTCAAGTGCCAGTACATGTGTTCTGTGGCATTGGTAATAATGGTGGTGATGGATTGGTGATTGCAAGACATTTGGTAACTCATGGTTATAATGTGCATACCTATATAGTTAATTGTAGTGACAAACGCTCTAAGGACTTTCTGATAAATTATGACCGTATTAAAAACGTGACCAAGAAATGGCCACAATTATTGACTTGTAAAGAAGATTTTCCAGAAATACATCGTGACGACGTTTTAGTGGACTGTGTTTTTGGTATAGGATTAAATCGTCCTGTAGATGAATGGGTAAAGCAGTTGTTTCAGCACTTCAAGGCTTCAGGAGCATTTACTTTATCTGTAGACATGCCATCTGGTTTATTTTCAGATAAAGTTCCGGAGGATGAAGATGCTGTTGTATACGCTAATCATACGCTAAGCTTTCAATCGCCAAAATTGGTGTTTTTCTTACCGCAAACTGCAAAATATACTTTGCAATGGGAAGCTATAGATATTGGTATTGACCCTGAATATTTGTTTACTACAGAAACTGAATCTGAGTTGATAGGCAAATTCGAAGTGTTGCCTATGTATAGACCTCGGGATAAATTTTCGCATAAAGGGATGTTTGGTCATGCAATGATTATTGGTGGAAGTTATGGCAAAATGGGTGCTGTTGTTTTAGCAGGTAGAGCTGTTATGGCAGCTGGAGCTGGTTTGCTGACTAATTATGTACCAAAGAGTGGCTATACCATTTTGCAAACTGCTTTGCCGGAGGCCATGGCTATTATGGATGCTGAAGAGGAATTGATTTCAAATATCTCTTTTGATATAGACCCGACGGTAGTAGGAATAGGTATGGGTATGGGAACTGATAAAAAAACTGCTGCCGCTCTGGAAGC
>CALDUJ010000134.1 GCA_937923735.1 uncultured Flavobacteriaceae bacterium
CTAAGGTAGTAGGTGGATTAGATTATAATTATGCTGTAAAAGGAGATAATCAGTTTACTGTTAAATCGGTTTCTGCAAAAGAACAAGAAACAGCTTTAAATTCTTTATTAAAGACATTAGCACCTGAAACTTTAGCTATTCCGAAGGAAAAATTAGAACTATTCCCCCCAAGGGCATTTGGGCATTGGAGAACACGAGAATCTTTTAAAGGTAAGACTGGTGTGGCGTTTGATGCTTTGAGTGTTGCCTCAACTTCTAGCGATATGACTTTACGATTATTATTACATCCTGAGCGTGCTAATAGATTAATTCAACAAAAAGCGCTAGATAATAATCAATTAGGATTACAGGATGTTTTGGATAAGTTATTGTCTCAAACGCTCAAGAAAAAGAAACAAGACGGATATCATGGCGAAATCCAAAATATGGTAAATTATAGTGTGTTGAACCATATTATGGCAATGGGGGGAAGCAAAAATGCTTTACCACAAGTAACAGCAATTACAAAATTTGAATTAATGAAGTTAAAGACCTTATTGTCTAAAGACCATATTAACCCCATATCTTTAGATATGGTAAAAATGATTGAAGGATTTTTAGGAAACCCTAAAGGATATAAATCTGTTACTTACCCTAAGATTCCTGATGGCTCTCCAATAGGAAGCGATAAGTGTTCTTATTTAGATTAATGATTTTATGATAGACTTAAGAAGCGATACTATTACCAAGCCTTCAAAAGGAATGTTGGAGGCTATGTTTAAGGCTGAAGTAGGAGATGATGTTTACAAAGAGGATCCAACTGTTAATCGATTGGAAAAGCGTTTGGCAGATATGTTTGGCAAGACACATGCCTTATTTTTTCCTAGTGGGAGCATGGCCAATCAAACAGCTATAAAATTGCATACTAATCCCGGAGAACAAGTAATAGCCGATAAATGGGCGCATATATATAATTACGAAGGAGGAGGAGCCTCTTTTAATAGTGGAGTATCCTTTAAATTGATTGACGGTAACAGAGGGATGTTTACTGCCGAACAAGTAGAAGCATCCATAAACCCACCAGATTTTTATCATAGTCCATTAACAAGTTTGGTTGCGGTTGAAAATACTACCAATAAGGGAGGAGGAGCTTGTTGGGATTTTGAAGAATTAAAAAAAATTAGAAAAGTTTGCGACAAAAATAATCTAGGATATCATTTAGATGGCGCTCGATTATGGAATGCAATAGTTAAAAATGATGAAAATCCTAGAGAATATGGCAAGTTATTCGATACCATTTCTGTTTGTCTCAGTAAAGGGCTCGGCTGCCCTGTAGGATCAGTACTTATTGGAGACGAACAGATTATGAAGAATGCCATAAGAATTAGAAAAATATTAGGCGGAGCCAGTAGACAAATAGGGTATCTAGCTGCAGCAGGCCTTTACGCTATTGATAATAATATTGAAAGACTCAAAGAAGACCATAAAAAGGCAAAAGCGTTAGGAAATGTTCTTAACAAACTACCTTTTATAGACAAAGTTGAACCCATTGAAACTAATATCATAATTTTTACTATCAATAATGATATTCACTCTACTGATTTTTTTTCGAAGATGAATCAAAATCAGATTTTATTGAGTGACATGGGTTGTAAGAAAATTCGTATTGTCACTCATTTAGGTTATACTTTTGAGCAACATAATCAATTACTTAATATCCTAGATAGGATTTAAAAATAGTAAAATTACTCCTACATTTTTTTAATCTTGATATTCGCTCTGCATTTTAACGATTAAAACAAGCACTTAGTCTAAATGTTAATTTTTTAACAAAAAATAATCTACACTTTGGACGTATATAATGATAGCTTTGCAATTCAAATTAAGTAAATTAGTCTTATTGATTAACCATTTAAAAACTATTTAAAATGAAGAAAATTTTATTCAGCTGCGTATTTTTTGCCATGTGTACGATGACATTCGGGCAAAATTTACCAACTAATCCAGAACCTGGTAAATGTTACGTACGTTGTGTAACACCAGATGTATGGACAAATCAGAGTGTAACTGTACAAGTAGCACCTGCTTACAAAAAGTTAAGAGTTGTTCCAGCGCAATATACTACTGAGAATCAAACAGTGGTAGTATCAGCTGCAGGTCAAACTTTATCTGTAGTTCCAGCTAAATATGAAACACAAACTTTCACTGTAGAAACTACAGGGCCAGGACAGCGTTTGGAGAAAGTTGCTGCTTCATATGAAAAAGCATCAGAAACTATGGTAGTTAAAGATGCTTATCAGCAATTAAAAGTTGTTCCTGCTAAGTATGCTACTGAAAACTTTACAGTGGAAACTACTGGTGCTGCTCAACGTTTATCTGTTGTTCCTGCTAAGTTAGGTACAGAAAATTTTGAAGTTGTAGTACAAGAAGCTAGTCAGCGTTTAGAAGTTGTACCTGCTAAGTACGAAACTAGAACAGAAACTGTTGTTGTACAAGAAGGTTACCAGAAACTAGTTAGCGTACCAGCTAAATATGAGACAAGAACTGAGACTGTTGTTGTTCAAGAAGCTAGTCAACGTTTAGAAGTTGTTCCTGCAAAATGGGGAACAGAAAGTGTAACTGTTGTTGTTCAGCCTGCTACTACTAAAGTACAGATTGTACCAGCTAAGTATACTACTGAGACTGTAGACGTTGTTGTTAAGGAAGCTAGCCAGCGTATGGAAGTTATTCCTGCTAAATGGGGAACAGAGACATTGACTTACAACAAAAGGCAATATGGTTCTACTATTAAAGTAGTTCCTGCAAGATTTACGCCTGGTGCTCAAACTATTGAGACTAAGCCTGCTTCTGCAAAATGGGAAATGAGTGATGCCGCGCCTGATTGTGCTTCTAGTGACCCTAACGATTGTAGATACTGGTGTTACAAAAACGTTCCTGCTCAAACAGTAACTGTTTCTACTACTGAGTTAGCTGCTGATGCTTCAACTCAAGTAACTCCAGGATGTGATTCTAATAACGATGCTAATTGTGGTCAAGGAACTTACACTAAAAGAGTTGTGTTAACTCCAGCGACTACAAGA
>CALDUJ010000135.1 GCA_937923735.1 uncultured Flavobacteriaceae bacterium
CCTCTATTCATAAGATTCCTGCTTTCGCAGGAATTTGTTACTTAACCACCTCTATCCAACGCCCTTTATTTCTTACTAAAAACTCATTATCATACATGGCTTCAGCCTGTACTCCTGGCAAATAATAGGTTCCTAAATAGGCCGCGTTAAGCATTACATTAAATGTTTTGGTGCCATATTTTCCTTTCTTGTTTAAGTTGAAATAGAAATTCACGCGATCATCTCGGATATCCGTAAAACGCGCCTGACTTGTAGTCGAACTTCCGAAATCGGTAAAACGTGTATTCACGATTTCCCAACCAGATGGGAATATCTGGGTTAAAGCGACATCGTTAACAGTTTCATTCTTCAAATTAAAAACCTTAACTGTGGCAACAAAATCTTGTCCTTGTTGCAGCTTACTAATATCAATAGTATTCCCTTTTAGGTCTTTATATATAACTGACACGCTTAAACCACGTTGCTCCCTAAGTTCTTGCCCAAGAGGTAATTTACCAGAGTTCAGTACACGTACATAAACCACATTTGCTTGATTGTTTTCAAACGTGATAGTATTGCTTCCATCATTCACAATCAGGTCACGTTGTGCGATGGCACTTTTAGTGTCAATGGTTTCTGATTTTCCGTTTATAGTATAATTCAACTTCAGAGATTTTCCACCATTTGCTTTTACCATTTTTGACATAGCGAGTAAGCTATAAGCCGTCGTTTGTGTGCTCATCCAACTATCTTTAGAGAGTTCTTTCGCAATTGTTTTAGACAATTCTCTTGAGCGTTCATCCTTAGTAATAACCATAGTTTCCAGAGCCATAGCGCGATTTCTATTGATGGATCCATAAGTATAATAATTATAACGCGGTGCTCTAAACTCAATATTTGCAGTTCTTGAAATAGATTCACTAGCTTCTTTTTGCCCAGCCAAAGCATATGCTGCTGCCAATCGCCATTTAGCTTCATTACTTATTTCTGTGAATTCTCTTAGTCTATTCATAGAAGCCAAATCGGGGCTTCCAGCTAGCGCCAATGTATATAATCTATAAGCTTGCGCTAAGTCCGAATTATAAGTTTTATAACTTGGACGCCAATCCCTTGCTGCTTGCTTTTGGTATTTTAACCAATTGCTTTTAAAAGTGAGTGGTAATACGAAACCTTTCTTTTCTGCTTCAATCAAGAAATGGCCAGCATAACTAGTCCCCCAATCATTTGCTGAGTTTTCTCCCATCCAATAACTTAATCCACCATGTGGTCTTTGGAAATTGCCAAGGCGTTTAATAGCATTCTCAATATTACTCTGGATTTCCTGCTTCTTTTTAAGCGTTAAATCAAAAATATCGTCTAAGAATAACTGAGGAAAAGCACTTGATGTTGTTTGCTCCACACAACCATGAGGGTAGCGCACTAAGTATTGTAATCGGCGAGAGAAATCCATTGGAGGCATAGCTGAAAATTCAACAGTTGCAGAATTTGTACCTGCAACTCCGAACGTATCAAATGATATCGCTTGTGTCGCACTAGCTTCCAGCGTCTGATCCAAGGATTTTGAAGAAATAGGATTAGGGTTAACTACATCCAACTCTACCTTATAAGATGACTTCTCACCGCCTCCAGAGGCTAAAACCTCAACGGTATTAATGCCTTTAGCCTTGCTGACATCTAGTTCAAAATAAGTCATCTGTTCATCTGGTCTAGCAAAATTGAGAACTTTAGTTTGCTCTCCTACAATCGTAATGCCGTCACTTAACTTTAAACTGATGTTTACGTTTTTCACATTAGGTTCCATGGCAAAAACCGTTACAGGCAATGTTACTTTTTCACCTGGAGATAATTTGCGAGGAAGTGTAGCCAGTACCATAAGAGGCTTTTTCACCTGTACTGACTTGTCTGTACTTCCATATGCTTCGTTTGAATTATTCCCTGCAACTACCATAGTTCTTACAGCGCCTATGTAATTTGGCATCTGTATACTATGCGCTTTTCGTTCACCTGCATTTAACGTAAATGGGCCTAAATAGGTAACCACAGGTTTAAAGCGATTTGCTTTTTTATTCTTTCCGCCTGCAGCATCACCACCACCTCCAATGGCAAAGACTTGGTCAACACTGCCCGAATAAGCTCCGATAATATCATCAAAAATATCCCACGTTTTCACACCTAAAGCTTCTCGCTGATAAAACGCATCCCAAGCATTTGGTGTTTTAAAACGGGTGAGATCTAGTAATCCTTCTTCTACCATCGCGATGGTATAGGTCATGGCTTTGTTATTCTTTTCTGATACCACAACATCAAATTTCTGCTCAGGTTTTAATACGCTAGGCATACGTATTTCTGGTTCTAATTTTGTAGATGGGTCTTCCACCATAATCGGAATGATGCCATATAAACGAATCGGTAAATCATTTGCTGTAATAGCATGGGGTTGCAATAAGGAAATATTTACAAAAACGTTTGGAGCCATGTCGGATGTAATAGGAATATCGACAGTTGTTTCTCCTTGTGTCGTTTTCACCCAATTGTGTTGTAGCACTTCTGTACCGTTTTCGATACTCACTAAGGCACGTCCTTCACTTCCAGACGGGAATTTTATCTTAGCTGTTTCTCCAACATTATAGTTCTCTTTGTCTGCTGAAAATGCCAATATCTTGGCTGCTTCTTTATCTCCCGGAGGTGTATGCCAATTTTTATAAAAATAGGCCGTTCGCCCTGTTGCATGACCGCTTTTGGGGTCGAACACACGAATTAGATAACGGCCTTTATCATTTTCAGGAATGTTTAAACTAAAACTTGTTTTACCACTTGCATCAGTATTCAATGTCATATCCTTATATGGCTTGTGATATGAACTTGACGCGTAGGATGATAAATTATCGTATGAAGAATTCCACCACCATCTCCATTGTATCTTATAAATTCTAACTTCTAAACCATTGCGCTTTATTGGCTTGCCTTGAGCATCTACAACTACGATATCAAATGTTTGATTCTCATCAGTAAAAAACGACCCATAGCCTTTTCCTTTTGGAGAACGCATACCCACAAACGATTTATATGGTGCATATTTTTTGGTAAAAGCATCCATGGAAAAATCACCGCCATTCTCAAACGAGCGTACAAGGAATTGTGCATTTAGCATCCCAGGAGCATTCGTGCCAACGTTTAGTTTATTTGTAATGTTTGCTTTTCCATCGGCATCGACGTTACCATCAAAAACGATTACCTCTTCAGTATCAAAACGTCGTGAAGGATCTCGAAATGTATATTGCTTGTATTTAGGGAAAGGATTATAGGCATTACTAAATTTAGCCTTGATTTCTGTCTTTACATTTTTTGCTGGCACCCCATGTAACCAGTTTACTCCTAGCTTACCATTTAAAGGTTTTGAGCCAGATAAAATCTCATCTTCAAAATCGACTTTTATTTTTAATCGGTTCGGTTTTACCGTTTCTACTTTAAGTCCTTTATAAAATTGTGCTCCACCAACAGATACCTTGGCATTCCAGTTTCCTGTCTTACTCTCCGTTGATGTTGGCACTGTGAATTTGTAGAAATTGTTAATATTCTCTGTGGTTATGCTTTTGTAAGCCAACTTTCCGTTAGGGTCAGTCACCTCCATTTTTACTGGGTGCCCTTTTGGGAGTTTATTGTCATTATCATTCAGCATAAAGGTTAAATGCAACGAATCTCCTGGTCTCCAAACACCGCGTTCTCCATAAATATATCCCTTTAAACCTCGTTGCAATCTGTTACCAGACACATCGAACTTACTCAACGAAAGCGAGTTGCCATCCGTCAATTTTACATAACTTACATTGCTGCCTTTAGATACTATAGCGAAGGCCGCATGCTTATCAGAATCGATAGTTGTAAGGCCTTCGGAATCTGTTGTTCTGCTTGCTATTTCTTGTTGCTGAAAATTATAAATCTTAACCGTTGCTGCAGATTCTGGATTGGTGGTTATGATATCGGTGACCGCAAAATAATAGGAATTATTCATCCCTCGTTTAGCGATAACGCCAAGATTTGAAGCCAATAAATTCTGAGAGACAACGCGATTTTCATGGTAATAAGCATCATGACACGGATTGTCTCGCTGACGCCAATTATAACTGTAGTTTCTGTACCTGTAAGTTAA
>CALDUJ010000136.1 GCA_937923735.1 uncultured Flavobacteriaceae bacterium
ATATAATGTATCTCGTCGAAAAAAAAATCACCTTTAATCGGATTTTTCTAACATTCATCAGCCCTAGCAAGCGATTAAGTAATTACAAAAAGGGCTATTTATCTAATTATGTTGTGTTTTAAAAATGTCGATAAGTACATCAGGCGGTACAACTTTATTGGGGTAATTATGCATGATTTTCAATACTTTATCTATAGCCTCCTGACTCAACCCCATCTTCAACCCAAAGTTCTTAACTATCAATAATTCTCGATTATCTGTATACTGATCGACATTCATCAAAAGCACAAGTCTATGAAAATGCAGAATACGTTGAGATTCTGGTTGGATGACTTTTTTTTGTGGTTTTGAGTTCGTTAAAGCATTCAATTCAGCCTCAGAAATCCCTAATTGATTTGCAACAGCAATCAAAAAATTATATTCTATATCCTTAATTCCATCAGATGTTCTCGCTAAAGCAATCATATCTGACAATAAACTTAGTTTAGTGTGTTTATCCATAAAGCTGAATTTTAACAAATATATAAAGTATAAAAAAGAGCAGTCTTTTCAGACTGCTCTTGATAATATAACTAAATCAATAAGCGTTAAGCCAAAACTGATTGCACTTTATCAGCAGCTTCTTGAAATTCTGTAGCACTCATAACATCTAAACCTGAGTTATCTATCAACTCTTTCGCTATATCTGCATTTGTTCCTTGAAGACGAACTATAATTGGTACATTTATAGTTCCCATATTCTTATATGCATCTATAACACCTTGAGCAACACGATCGCAACGAACAATACCACCAAAAATATTTATCAGAATCGCTTTAACAGCTGGATCCTTCAAAATGATTTGGAATGCAGCTTCTACTCTTGCGGCATCAGCAGTACCTCCAACATCTAAAAAGTTAGCCGGCTCTCCACCTGCTTGCTTAATCAAATCCATAGTTGCCATAGCTAATCCAGCTCCATTAACCATACAGCCAACATTACCATCTAAATCCACATAATTTAAACCTAAAGCACCTGCTTCTACCTCAATTGGATTTTCTTCACGAAGATCTCTTAAATCTACATAATCTTTGTGTCTGAACATGGCATTATCATCAATAGTCACTTTGGCATCAACTGCCATGATTTTATTATCACTTGTCTTTAATACAGGATTAATTTCAAACAAGGACGAATCCGATTTCACATAAGCTGTGTACAATGCAGATACAAATTTTGTCATTTCCTTAAATGCTAATCCAGACAATCCAAGATTAAAAGCTATGCGTCTAGCCTGAAAAGGTAATAAACCAGTAGAGGGGTCTATTTCTTCATGAAAGATTAAATGTGGCGTCTCTTCTGCAACTTTTTCAATATCCATTCCGCCTTCCGTAGAATACATAATCATATTCTTTCCAGTCGCTCTATTCAAAAGTACAGACATATAATATTCGTCTGGTTCGCTATCACCTGGATAGTATACATCTTCGGCTATTAGCACTTGGTGAACTTTTTTGCCTTCAGCAGACGTCTGAGGCGTTATTAGGTTCATACCTATAATTTGTCCAGCTATTTCTTCAACTTCTTTCAGGTTTTTGGCCAGCTTAACACCACCACCTTTTCCACGGCCACCAGCATGTACCTGCGCCTTGATAACGTGCCATCCTGTTCCAGTTTCTGCTGTTAATTGTTTAGCTGCAGCTACAGCTTCTTGAGCATTTTGAGCAACAATTCCGCGTTGGATACGCACTCCAAAACCGCTTAGTATTTCTTTACCTTGATATTCGTGTAAATTCATTTTCTAGATAGTTAAATGTCATGCAAAAGTAATTATTGTTATCCGAATTAACCAATATTTTGATTACTGATTTAACCTTCTATGATTTCTCTAATTAGGAATCATATTCATGAATTCTAGTTTATATCTTTCAATCTTTTAATTACAGAAAATGCTTTATCTACTAAGTCATCTTCGACCACTATTGTAAACTCATTAGTAGTCGAAACCACTTCATATAATGTGATATTTTCCCAAGCCAATCGCTTAAAGATTTGATAATATAGTCCTGCAATTTTTGAATTGCCTTTCGGTAAATAAATACTTATGGCCGACAATTTATCTTGAAATCCAATTTGTGTCTCATTTTTAAACGCCTTCGATATACTATCCCTTTCTGAAGTTGAAATAATGATATTACTTTCTAGCATACCACGAGTAAAAGCATAAAAAATTTGATGATTCGAACTGATTTTTTCTAAAATCTGTGAATGACTTTGTATTAAGGTGTTGGAATTTTGAAAGGTAAAATCACTTAAATTTGATCGAACTGTGATGTCCCCCAAGTTTTTAAATACATTATTTAGATTATCAGATTTATTGGCATCTAAAGTTTTTTGATACCTTCTCAAGGCCATCATTATTGCACCATCTTTCACAGGTTTCTGTAGCATCTTAGATATAGGAGCATTTAAATCGCTAGCTAAAGCAGAAAAGTTTATAATCTGTCGAGACAGACCCTCTTCTAAAAAGGGCCTTCTTAATATTATGTCTTGGACACAAGAAGCTATTGTTTTCAATTGTTAAATATTTAACATTTTGTGCAAAAATAGTATTAATTTTTTATTTTCATGGTTTATATAATCAATAGATTTATTTTTGACTCGTTAAATACATTGAATTTTAAGAAATAAAAATAATGAAACAAAACACCTTATTAAAGATTGCTAAGGACTTCGGCAGCCCTGTCTATGTGTATGACTCTCAAAAAATCATATCTCAGTATAAACGGTTAACCTCTGCTTTTAGTAAGGTAAAACATGTAAAAGTTAATTATGCTGTAAAGGCACTTTCCAACATTGCCATTCTAAAGCTTATGAAAAGTCTTGGAGCTGGTATAGATACTGTTTCCATTCAAGAAGTGAAATTAGGTTTAGCAGCTGGTTTTCAAGCGGAACAAATTATATTTACTCCTAATGGTGTTTCTTTGGAGGAGATAGAAGAGGTTGCAGCCTTAGGCGCACAAATAAATATCGATAACTTATCTATTTTAGAGCAGTTTGGAACAAAGCATCCGAACATTCCTGTTTGTATTCGTATAAATCCGCACGTCATGGCTGGTGGTAATACTAATATTTCTGTAGGCCATATTGATAGTAAATTTGGAATTTCGATTCATCAGATTCCCCATATTCTTAGGATTGTGGAAAATACAGGTATGAAAATTAATGGTATCCATATGCATACCGGAAGCGATATTTTGGATATTGATGTCTTCTTATATGCTAGCGAAATACTATTTGAAACAGCCAAAAATTTTAAAGAACTAGAGTTTATTGATTTTGGTTCAGGCTTTAAAGTACCCTACAAAGAAGGCGATATAGAAACAAATATTGAAGAGTTTGGTGATAAACTAACAACTCGCTTCAACGAGTTTTGTAAAGATTACGGAAGAGACGTAACTCTTGCTTTCGAGCCAGGAAAATTCTTAGTTAGCGAAGCCGGTTATTTCTTAGCTAAAGTAAATGTTGTAAAACAAACGACCTCTACTGTTTTTGCGCAGATTGATTCTGGTTTTAATCATTTAATACGTCCAATGTTATATGGTTCTCAACATGAAATTGAAAATTTATCGAACCCAAAGGGCAGAGAACGTTTTTACTCTGTTGTCGGTTATATATGTGAAACAGATACCTTCGCAAATAATAGGCGTATTAACGAAATTAGCGAGGGAGATATACTAGCGTTTAAAAATGCTGGTGCTTACTGCTTTACAATGGCAAGTAATTATAATTCTCGTTTTCGCCCAGCTGAAGTTTTAGTTCATGATGGTAAAGCGCACCTTATTAGGGAGCGTGAATCTTTTGATGATATTCTAAGAAATCAAGTAGATGTAGATTTGTTTTCTAGCAAGAAAAAAACGATTAAAAAATAGCTTTTTAGAGATAATTTACTGTCACTAAACAAAACAAATAGAACGAGCCACTTGGCTCGTTTTTATTTGTTAAAAAATTATAATTCTCTATTAAATCTTTGTTAAGTGTGGTTTTCCCGTAACGAAAAGTTATTTGTAAGGCTTACCTTATAATAGGTTATTATTTTTAATAAAACCGTCCAGTTTAAAACTTCGTAAGTATAAATAACAAACCACTCAAAAAATGAAAAAACTACCAGTAATTCTTGTATTTATCGCAACATTTTGTTGTTGCAAAAACGACGACGATAACAATACAACAAATCCCATAGATCAACTGCCGCCTGCTACCCAAACGGGAGAAAACACCTTTGGTTGCCTTTTGGATGGCGACCCTTTTTTGCCAGGTGCTGGTGTAAACCCACTGGATTGTGTATACCAGTTTAGCAATGGTGGGTATTATTTTACGTTACAAGCAAACAGAGAAGATGAAAATTTTAATCGAATTCGTTTAGGCTGTAACACAAAAGATTTAGAAATACAAGAAGGTCAAACCTATGAATTGGTTGAAAATGAGAATGGCAATGCAACTGGAAAATATTTTTATGCAACATTTATAAATTATACCTCATCTGTATTTAGTGGAGAACTTACTATTACAAAATTAGATGAGACCAATAATATTGTCTCCGGTACTTTTTTTTATGATATAGAAGACCAGAACGGTGTTGTCCATGAAATACGTGAGGGTCGTTTTGACATGCGCTTTTCACAATAAAAGACTCCCATGAAAATGAGAATCCTATCAATTCAATATAATTACTAATCATTAATTTTTAATCATTTTTTATGAAGAAACACTACATTTCCCTACTAGGGACAGCCACACTATTGCTTTTTCTGTTTACACAGAAGATCATGGCACAGACCGTAAGTACCGCTTACGAAAACGAAATAAACACCATTTTTAATGGCGTGGACAAAACTAAAGTACCACACAAACTATTGTTGGACTATGGTATGGAATTTACTGATTTACTAGGTTATGATGGCACATTGAGTAATGAAAATTTTATTCATAAAGGCACCTACGAATCTATTTACAACACCTTGCTTATGTCGCGTGTACAAAGCAACGTAACAGGTTTGGTAAGTCCAACAACCTTTAACAGCAATTGGAACAATTTAAGGACCGCCAACAAAATAGTACTAAGTGGTCTGTATTACAAATACAGTGTATTTAAGGACAATGCTTCACCAAATTATATTACAATATCCAACAATAAACTCTACGATAAATACGTAAATGGTGTTTGGCAGAACCCTTACGAAGACAAGCAAGTCTTTGCCATAAGCTCACCAATTCTCCTTTACAATTACTTAACCGTGGATGTCGAGTTACCAACCGCTTTATGGTATACCAATCAAGGTGCCAACGTACAGAGTATAGCCATAGATTTTGATAATGGACAAGGGTACCAAACCATGACCCTAGACCAAGTAAAGTCCGTTAACTACAGCCAAGAAGGTGTTTACGAATGGACATACAAATTAACATTGACCAATAACCAAGTACTATACAGCCATAGCAAGATCAAGATAGAGGGCAACCAGTTACCGCCACCTACGTCTGCACTGCGTACCATAAACGAACCTTGTGTATTGGATGACAACAATATAGACACAGTAGAATTTTTTGGTACTCAAACCTACCTTGGGATTGCCAATTCTGCAACCTTAGAAATTAGGTACAGGGATGATAATTGTACCGATGGTATAACCAAGCCCTTGATTGTTGCCGAAGGGTTTGAAAGTGGTCTGTTAGGGGTTGAAAATCCTTTGGGAGAAAATACTTATCAAGACTTTATTGGGGAGGCTTTAGATAATACTGGTGATTTACCGGGAGAGCTAAACGATTATGACGTTATTTATGTTAACTGGGATCAAGGACGTGATTTTTTACAGCGCAATGCCTTGCTGTTAGAAGATATTATTACCTGGGTAAATGATACCAAAACTACAAATACAGAAAACGTGGTCTTGGGACAAAGCATGGGTGGTGTTATTGCGCGTTATGCTCTGGCTGACATGGAGCAAAGCCCAAATCTTGATCATGACACCAGTCTTTACATAAGCCATGACGCACCGCACCAAGGCGCTAACATACCCATTAGCATACAATATTTTGCAAGACACATGATAGATCAATTTATAAGTACACCACTTGGCGATATCGATATACCTTTGGGTACTGGTGGTCCGATTTCTATCGAAGATATTGAAAATATATTCAATGCTCCAGGAACAAAACAACTATTGGACAATACCATAGGTAGTAGTTTTGCATTGGACAATACTTTACATGATGCTTGGCAAACTGAGTTGGAAAACCTAGGTTACCCACAACAAACCAGAAATATAGCCATTAGTAATGGTAATCACTGTGCTAATCCGCAAGTAATCAATCCAGAAGATGTGTTGTTCTCTTTTAACGGTGAAGCCAATCCAAGTACTTTAACATCATTACTGATAGAATTCATCCCACTTCTTAATACTGTTAATGACCTAGCTTTTGTAGCACTCGCTATCATATTCGATGAACCAGCTTTGTTACTTGGTATATTACCTGGAAAAAGCAAGTTGAGCTTCGATTTTAATTGCAAGGCCTTGCCTAGTGCTGGCAGTACAGAAGAAGTATATGATGGTAATATTACTTTTACCAAGACACTTCTATTCGTAATCAATATTAATTTGAACATTACGGATAGGTCGTATAATAACCCAGCTGGTGTTAACTTATCTTACGACTACTATCCAGGTGGGTTTTTCCCGATTCCATTTGATTTTGATGGTGTAGATATTAGTAATGCGTTTTTCAATGCCAATATAACTGCATCTGCGGCAGATAGTTTTAACTTTATCCCAACACCAAGTGCGTTGGACATAGGTGAAGGCAATGCCGTATTAAATAACAACGATTATTTTACAAGATATAATGCCAATACACCTCCAGCAAGTCCAAAAAACACGCCTTTCGATAATTTCACTACGGCATATGACCCTAATCTTACTATAAATGAGCAACATATATCTTTCAACACACTAAATGGAGATTGGTTAGCTCTAGAGCTAAACGATATAAACAACGACGAAGAAGCGTTTGATTGCACCTTTATTTGTAAAGCCCCAAGAATATTGGGCAGTAGTTATGCATGCCTAAACACGTCACAAACCTATAGTGTTAACGGCTTACCAACAAATGTTATGATAGATTGGGAAATTTCTCCGGCAGGTGGTTTTACTATAACGCCAAATGGTAGCAGTGTTACTATATCACCGACAGGAAACTTCCAAGGTGTGGCAACCTTAACATTAACGGTAAGTAATGATGACTGTGGTACAGTAACTGCGACAAAATCCATTCAAACTGGTGCAGAACGCCCTATTATATACGACGAAAATGGTAATCAAGTCGCAAGCTTTACATTTTGTATGTTAGATTATGATGGTGTTACTTTTGACACACCTACTTCTAGCCAATGGGAATGGCGAAACATATCCAATACGTTTGCCATGACAACAAGTAATAATAGTGCACAGTTCTTTAGTTCTACGCCAGCATCAGGTTATGTAGATGTCAGGGCTATGGATCCCAATTGCGGTTGGAGTGCAAGAACAATTCTTTATATTAACCTTATTGACTGTTCTGGAGGTGGTGGTAATTTTAGGATGGCTCAAAACCCTGTAAACTCAGGTACATTGACTGTTGTAGAGACAAACGATAATGGATCTGTGCAGAGTAGGCAAGCAACCAATAACAGAAATGCTGCCAGCACACAAAGTAGTGCAATAAATCAGGAAGATGTAACTTTGGAGTTGTACGATTTTACAGGCTTACTGTTAGACGCAAAAACGGAGCCCAGAAATACAAATCAAGGTAGGTATAGCCTTAATATATCTGAGTATGCTAATGGTAGTTACTTTATAAAAATAATCTCAGGAGACATTATAGAAATTTACCAAGTAATTATAGATAATTAATGCTAATGGAAATCTATAATAAAGCTCTGATACCAAAATATCAGAGCTTTTTTTATCTTTATTGAAAACCAACCAATGCGATTTAGCATTTTATTATTGATTCTTCTGTGTTTTTGTTGTGCAAAGGAAGAGCCAACTAAAGACCCTCTGCTCCATATTTTAGATTCTGAAAAAATTGAAATTAAGCGTGTCATGGACAATCTCGAAGACCATGAAGTACAAATTCGATACACAAAAATTAACAGAGAAAAAGATTCCATCATATTTACAGACCATGATTTTAATGTAAACGATAGCATCTATTTTTATCCTGCTAGCAGTGTAAAATTCCCTGTAGCTCTTCTAGCTCTTGAAAAACTAACCAAAGAAGGTATTTATAATATAGATACACCTTTTTATGTTGAAGGTGATAGCACGACAACCTCTTTTAAAAAAGAAATAGAAAAGATTTTTGCTGTCAGTGACAATGATGCCTACAATCGGTTATTTGAATATTTAGGAAAGGACTACATAAACCAAAAACTACAACAAAAAGGTCTCACACCATCACGAATATCACATCGCTTGTCGACAGATAATGCTTATGATTTACAAACAAAAGCCTTAGTATTTCACGAAAATGATTCAACATTAAATTATACCGAATCGATTGATAATTCTCAAATTGAAGGCCTAAAACTCAAAAAACTAATTAAAGGAAAAGGATACTATGCTCATGGAGAATTAATCAATGAGCCTTTTGATTTTTCTCAGAAGAATTATTTACCAATCTCCTCACTGCATAATATGATGAAACGCATAATATTTCCTGAAGAATTTTCAAGCTCTGAACAATTCATACTTTCCGATAACGACAGAGATTTTCTGTTAAAAAGCATGAGCATGCTTCCAAAAGATGCTAATTACACTTCGGAAGATTATTATGACAGTTATGGCAAATTCTTCATATATGGGGATTCTAAAGAACCCATTCCGGAGCATGTTAAAATTTATAACAAGGTAGGTTATGCTTATGGGTATTTAACCGATTGTGCCTACATAAAAGACAAAAAAAACAATATCGAATTTTTGATTACTGCAACCATTCATGTTAATAAAGATGGGGTTTTTAATGATGATGTGTATGAATATGATGAGATTGGTATCCCGTTCTTAGCTGAGTTAGGCAGACAACTATATCAATACGAATTAAATAAATAAATCATGGATAAATTACAATGGAACTCGTTTGAAAAGAAAATATATATCCATTCTACTTTGGAAAAACTGTATCATCTTTGGGCTACCGAAGAAGGTATTACCTCATGGTTTTTAAAAGCATCGGAATTCAAAAAAGTAGATGGCAATAAACGTTTACCAACAGAATTTGTAGTTAAAGGTGACACCTACACTTGGCATTGGCATAATTGGGATGGTAAAGCTGAAGGCGAAATTACACAAGCCAACGGAAAGGATTTTATAGAATTTAGTTTTGAAGAATCAATGGTATCTGTTTCTTTAGAAGAAAAAGAGGGTGTCGTCATTGTCTCACTTAAACAATTCAATATTCCAGAGGACGACGAAAGTAAACTCAAAATTCATTTTGGTTGCAGCAATGGTTGGACGTTCTGGCTCACCAACCTAAAAGCGTATGTTGAACATGGTATCTTGTTGAATGAGACAGAAATAGACCTTAGAGATAATCATTTGGCGGGCTATACTTTTGTGAATATGTAAAAATATTCTGTAAAACCATAAATTCATTATATATTCACGGAAATATTAAAAATTCAATGAACTTTACTAACCCCTTGGTATATGGCGTGCCATGTTTTCTCGCTTTTATACTATTAGAATTAACATACAGCAAGCATCACAAGGAAAAAAAAGACTTATATAAGTGGAAAGACCTAGCAGCTAGTTTGACGATGGGCATCGGCTCTACGATATTAGCACCGCTAACTAAAACAATAGCTGCCATTGTCCTATTCAACTATGTTTATGAGATTTTCAATCCAGAAATTGATGGTATACGAACTAATATCATGGGATGGAAATCATTTGGATATGCATGGTATGTATGGCTACTTTGTCAACTAGCGGATGATTTTAGTTATTATTGGTTTCATAGACAAAACCATAATGTACGTTTTTTGTGGGCAGCTCATGTAGTTCATCATTCTTCAGATAATTTTAACTTGGGAACTGCTGTAAGAAATGGGTGGTTCACGATTTTTTATAAACCTTTCTTTTATATGTGGATGCCTGCTATTGGCTTCCCGCCTGAGATGGTTGTTGTCTGTTTAGGTATTGAGGCATTATGGCAATTCCAATTACATTCAGTCTTTGTTCCTAAAATGGGAATTATTGAGAAAGTGTTTAATACCCATACAATGCATCAAGTGCACCATGCCAAAAACATAGAGTACATGGACAAAAATCATGGTGGCTTCTTGAATATTTTTGATAAAATGTTTGGTACTTGGAAAGAACTTGACGAATCCATCGATATAGAATATGGGGTAACCAAACCACCAAATTCATACAACCCATTAATTATATTAACTCATGAGTATAGTGATATTTGGAGAGACATGAAAAAATCTAAGAACTGGTATCATAAATTCATGTATGCTTTTGCTCCTCCTGGCTGGAGTCATGATGCTAGTACTCTTACCATAAAGCAGATACAGAGGCAGATGAAAGAAGCTAAAATCGCTAAAAGAACACTTCAAGAATCTCTATAGAAAGTGAGTCCGTTTTTATAAAGGTCATAGAATGCAAATTCTCGTGTTCCCCAAGCGGTTTTCTTCAAACTTGTGTTTTTATGAAAAACGCCTTGCCCCTCATATTCCTCGTATAAGGCTTCTATGTTCTGAGTCACGATACGTAACATCGGTCTATCCACACCTTTATCCCATTCTTTGGCATCGTGCCATTGTAGATGAATTTCAATACCATCGCGAATTACACCCGCATAGTAGGGCTCTTTACTATCATCAGCAAATGCAGTTTTAAAACCTAACTTATTTACATAGAATTTAATGCCTCAACGACATTTTTAACTGGTAATACGGGATGTATTTGATGTAGATATCCTTTACTCATTATTAATAAGTCTTCTTTCCAAGAAATACGTTTACACCTTTAGAAATTGGATTACCTGCACTTCTTCTCAGAACCACGATTTGTCCGGCATGCCATACTGCGTCTTCAATAGGTCCATTTATCTGATTCCAAAACGGAAACTCATTACTTCCACTCTTACTCTTAAAGATTATTGAAAACTCAGAAAGGTCTGTTGATTTTTTAAATATTTCGCTAGCTTCTTTGAAGTTATTGAGCGTCTCTTCTCTTTTTTCAGCGTAAGACAAATCTAGTTTTTGAGGCTTGGTCCTGTCATTAGGTAGTTTCTTTGCAGAATTCAAAATAACTCTGGATAAGCCTAAAAGATGCTCCATAGTCTGCTCTGCTGTTCTCCCTTGGTTGCCAGGTTGATAATTAAGCTCTTTTTCTGTCAACCCCTCAGTTGCCCAATAATAGCGAAATCCTAACCCATCTATCATTCTGGAAATTACTGTTCCTGAGGTGTAAGTTTCCGGTGCTTCTGGTATCTGGTCGTAGGGTAATTTAGTTTCAGTTTGAGCGTACATTGCCACACTAAATAGCGAAACAATTCCTATAATTATTCTTTTCATGAAATTAATCTTTTAGTTTTTCAGTTGAAGTAATCGGGTTCACACCATACTTATCGTACAAATACACTAAAGAGGTCATTGTAGCTGCACCAAGCTCTAATTCACGCTTATTAACAGCATCAAATGTATCGTTAGCGGCATGATGATAATCAAAATAGCGCTGAGAATCTGGACGTAAACCAGCCACTACATTATTATCTTTTTTCAATGGACCAACATCTGCTCCACTACCTCCTTTTTCAAAATAATGAATTAAGTAAGGTTTAAATAAAGGCTTCCATCCTAATACTTGACTAAAATTTGCATCACTACAGTCAAAAGAAAATCCACGAGGCGTGAATCCCCCTGAATCACTTTCTAAAGCAAATACATGATTTTCTCCTTTTCTTTTAGCTTCTTCTGCATACTTTTTTGCACCACGTAATCCATTTTCCTCATTCATAAATAGCACCACACGAATACTTCTTTTTGGTGTAACTCCAGATTCTTTCAAAAGTCTTAATACATCCATGGACTGCACAATTCCCGCACCATCATCATGAGCACCGTCACCAAGGTCCCAAGAATCTAAATGCCCTCCAACAACTATGTATTCATTAGGGAATTCGCTTCCCGTAATTTCACCAATGACATTGTAAGATTGAACGTCTTTAAGTTGTCTGCAAGACTGACTGAAATAAAACTGAATACTCTTATCTAGTCTTAACATATTGCTTAATAATTCAGCATGATTTGTACTTATGGCGGCAGCAGGAATACGTTTATCTAGTGGTAAATCATCATAAGTCATGCTACCTGTATGAGGAAAATCATCTAATCTTAAATTCATGGATCTAACAATAACACCTAAAGCGCCAAGTTTAGCCGCTTCAAGAGCTCCTGAATAACGCTGATCAACACAACCTCCATAGGATTGAAACGTATTGATAAGTTCTTCGTCCATAGGCCTGTTATAGAATACTATTTTTCCTTTTACTTGATTTTCTCCCAAGGCCTTGAGTTCATCAATCCCGTTTACTTCAACCAAATTAGCTTTTAAGCCTCCAAATGGCGTCGCCATAGACCCTCCCAAAGCACAAATATTAACAGGTGTCGTATTTCCAGGTGTAGTTTCGATGTATGCATATTCTGGGTTTCCTCTAACCCACTTAGGCACCATAACGGGTTGTAACCAAACTTTATCTAATCCTAGTTTGTCTAATTCTTCTTTACCCCATTGTACAGCTTTCTCAGCATTTAACGATCCTGACAACCTACCTCCTATTTGATTAGACAAATAGTCTAACCACTCATAACTCTTTCCATTAGTAAGCGATGTTTTATATATTTTATCAATCTGTTCTTGGTCTGTCTGACTGTAAGCCAAAAAAGAAACAAAAATCATTAAAACAAGGAAAGTATATTTACTCATAGCTTATTATTTAGTGTTCTTAAATATACTACATCTAACAAAAATGAAACCAAATTAAATCATAAAAAAGGCCCCGCTAAAAACGGAGCCCTTTCATTATCACTAATTAAAACTAAACTGTTACCACAACATAATTTCGACGATGCTTTTTATAAACAACACCTCTATATTTATAATACTTTCTTCCTCTAACCTTAACCACTTTATAACCTCGAGGCAAACGTTTAACAGTTACCCCAACTGGAGCTCCAACCACAACATATTTACCTCTAACTCTGTTATACCAGACACCATCGGCATGGTAATAATTTACCTTTTTATGCACTACTACTCTAGGCTTGTTGATTTTGGTAACAACTGCGCCTCTTTTTGGATAAATCTTTAATGTTACTTGTGCAGAACTAATATTGAAAGTAAAGGCTACTGCCAATATCGTTAAAAGAACTTTTAAATTTTTCATGATGTCTATTTTAGGGTTTATATACTCCTAAGACATCTTGAAAGTAAAAAGGTTTAATCACTCGCTTTGTAATTGTTTTTTATAAAGCTCAATATTGGCTTTAACCTCATCATCTAATTCTGGCTCTTTTATGTCTTTATAGGTAGACAATTCATCCAACATAGTCCTAGTAACAATGTATCTGGCTGTTGGTTTGTCGTCAGCTGGAATAACATACCAAGGTGCGTGTGGTTTAGAGGTTCTATTGATGGCATCCTCATAGCATACTTGATATTCATTCCATAGTTTTCTTTCTTTAAGATCTCCTGGGGAAAACTTCCAGTTTTTTTCTTTTTTATCTAATCTTCGTATCAATCTATTCTTTTGTTCATCTTTTGATAAGTGAAGAAAAAACTTGAATATAATTGTCCCATTTTCAGCAATGGTTTTTTCGAAAGCATTTATCTGCTCAAAACGTTTATCCCAGAATTTCTCATTAACATCTTCTATTGAATTTACATCTGGCAATAATTCACCTAGAATATAGCCTGGGTGAACACGAGTCACCAAAACATTTTCGTAATGCGTTCTATTAAATACACCAAACTTACCTCTAGCGGGTAAGGCAATATAATGTCTCCACAAATAATCATGCTTTCTTTCGAGTTCAGTAGGCACTTTAAAACTATGCACAACAACGCCTCTAGCATTAAAATCCTTGAAGACTTCACGAATCATACTATCCTTCCCAGCCGTATCCATACCCTGAATACAAACCAGCACAGCATACTTTCCATGCGCATACAAAGTATCTTGTAATTTCCCCAGTTTTCTACGTTCACGTCTTAGTTCGTTCTTAATAGTGTCCTCATCTGCATCCATATCTATGCGCGTTAATGCTTTATCCAGATTAACCTTAGATACAACTTTAAAGTCCTGAGTGTTTATTTGTTTCATTTTTTACTTAGAATTAATTGTCTATAAATATACCGATTAAAGATATAAAGCTTAAATGATATAGTCTACTCTCTTTTTGTAGATTTACAGCCATATATATTAGGTATGAAATATTGCATTTTTTTGCTGTTAATCACGCTTTCAACTTCTGTTGGATTGAAAGCCCAAAATGCAGGTGATATAAGTATCATCAAAAAAAATGGAATTTATAAGCATAGTGTCTTATCAACGCATCCATTCGGCATCTTTTTTTCTAGACTCAACCAAAATTTCAGAACACATGTTTCAGAAAGTCCTGAACTCTCAATAAGTTTTGAAAGTGGTAATGTTTGGGGGCCAAATATTAAAACATATATTCCTGATGAACAAAGTATTAGAGATGAAATGAGCGAAATTGAATGGTACTTTCGCCAAATTGGTATTGATGAAGATACTATAAGTGCAAAGACATTCGAGATTAAAACAGATGGCGTAATCAAAGGTTTGCGTGCGAATATTAGTCTTAAAGTGAATAACACACAAGAAATACATATTGGAATAAGGACTTATATGTTAACTAAAGGAAAGTTTCCATTTTCACCTCTAACAAGTGATGAATTTATTGAAAAATTCCACGAAAAAGTTGCAGGTGGAGATGATCCTTTTGACAGACAACTGTTTGGTTTAAACCAAGCAGAAATAAATTACACAGATAGAAACGGAAGGCAAATGTCTTTAAAAAATGGAAGTACAATGGCTACAGGTATAGAAACTGCTTATTACTGGTATCCAGAATCCTTGATTAACAATAAACGTAATTTTCATATTAATTTTGGGGGTCATTTAGGAACTAATTTATCTAAATATAATTCTTCAATAGATATAGGTTTAAGTTCATCGGCCGTTAGACAAATCTCACTATTTAACACTAACGATTTTGCAATAGGGGCCGGATTAGGAATATTAAGAAAGAACATTATAGATTTTAAGTCTGATAACTTAGAGTTTGGAACAAATGATTTTATTGGAAATCTTGAAAGTGTTTTAGAGTACCATTTTGTTTCAAAAGGTAAAACGACACATGCATTTAGCGCAAATTTCTATTTACAAACAAGCCTAAATACTAAAAAAGAGTTTGAATATATTATCCCTGTGCGAGAAGCTGTAAGCTATAATGCTTGGGGTCATGGCACCACTAACCTATACAAAAACAACGACTACTGGACTTTTATGTACACTTTTTCTAGAAAAGTAGCTACCTCTTTCTATCTACAACAAGATTTTACTGTAAACAACAATCCTGATATTCAAACTGGAGTCAGCATGCGCTTTAGGTTATAAAGATTTACTAGCAAACAACTTAACATCGCTTTCACTTACTTCACTCTCACCAAGTATGATAAGTCTCTCCACCACATTACGTAATTCCCTAATGTTACCTGTCCAATCATAATCTTGTAACAACTTAGTGGCTTTGGCTGAGAATGATTTCTTTGCAGTACCCTGTTCCGATGCAATTTTGTTTGCGAAGTATTCGATTAAAAGTGGAATGTCTTCACGTCTGTCATTAAGCGCTGGAACCTTTATTAGAATAACTGCCAATCTATGAAACAAATCCTCTCGGAATTTACCATCTTCTATTTCTTTCTTTAAATTCTTGTTTGTCGCTGCTACAACTCTTACATCTACCTTAATATCTTTGTCACTACCAACACGCTGCACACGACTCTCTTGAAGTGCTCTTAATACTTTAGCCTGAGCAGACAAACTCATATCACCAATTTCATCTAAGAATATAGTTCCTCCATTGGCAGCTTCAAATTTACCGGCTCTGTCTTTATTTGCGGATGTAAAAGCTCCTTTAACATGCCCAAACAATTCACTTTCTATCAATTCAGACGGAATTGCGGCACAATTCACTTCGATCATTGGACCCTTAGCTCGTTCACTCTTCTGATGTAACCAATGTGCCACTAACTCTTTTCCTGTACCGTTTGGGCCAGTTATTAACACCCTAGCATCAGTTGCAGCGACTTTTTCAATAATATCTTTAATGTGAGAAATAGCTTTGCTTTCCCCAATCATTTCGTAGTTTTTACTAACCTTTTTCTTTAGTCGTTTGTTCTCAACGACAAGCTCCTTCTTATCTAAGGCGTTACGAACCGTATTCAGTAATCTATTGAGATCTGGCGGTTTAGATATATAGTCAAAAGCTCCCAGACGCATGGTATTAACTGCAGTATCTAAATCACCATGACCAGAAATCATAACCATTGGTGTTTCAGGTTTTATCTTCTTTACTGCTTCAAGTACCTCAACACCATCCATTTTTGGCATTTTTATATCGCAAAGTACAAGGTCGAAATCGTCTTTCTTTATCATTTCAATGCCGACTAAGCCATCTTCAGCTTCCTCTACTTCATAAGCTTCATTTTCCTCAGATAGAATCTTTATTAAAACTCTCCTGATTGCTGCTTCATCTTCTATTACTAATATTTTTGCCATCTCTTATTTTTGTATTATGTGTATATCTCTTTGCGGGAAAGGGATTGAAATATTATTCTCTCGGAATAATTCGTCTATTCTAAATCTTAAATCACTTTTAGGAATTCCAGCTTGGAAACTGTCATTAAGGGTAACTACTAGCCTAAAATCTAGAGAACTATCACCAAAATTAGTGAATAAAACCAAAGGTGCAGGGAATTTCAGAACAGCATCATGCTCTTCTGCTGCCTGAATTAACAGTTGTTTTACCAACTTTACATCACTCCCATATGCCACACCCACAGAAACACTTTCTCTTGTAGTCGTACCATTTTGCGTCCAATTATACAAACTGTTGGTCAGGTATAAATGATGAGGGATTATTAACACTTTATTATCGATAGTGACAGCTCTTGTCGTCCTTAGCTTAATTTCTTCCACACGACCTATTTTACCATCTATTTCGATGATATCTCCTACATGCACAGATTGATCTATGAGGATAAACACACCCGCAATTATGTCTTGAAACAGTGTTTGTAATGCTAAACCTACTCCTATTAATAGTGCAGACGAAGCAACTAATACAGCTGTTACTTCTACACCAACAGCATTTAACATTATAAAAAAAATGATAACATAGACCAGATATTTAAAATAAGAGAATACTACTTTAAACTTATCCTTATCGTGTTCAGGTAATTTTCTTGAAATTAACTTACGAAGTAAACTAAGAAAAACTGAAGTAACAATTATAGCAATTATCACAAACAGAATCCCTTTTACAGAAATACTAATTTTATCTGTAAAATGAAATGTGTAATTAAGAAAGTTCTTAATTTCTTCCATTTAATATTTTAACCACTTAAATAATTCTTTGTATGTAGGCTTCTTTCCATACATCAAAATACCAACTCGGTATATTTTTGACGCAAACCATACTGTGAATATAAATGTCCCAACCAATAATAATAAAGATACTAATTGTTGCCATATAGGCACTCCAAATGGTATGCGCATCAGCATTACCACTGGTGATGTAAACGGTATGAAAGAAAATACAGTAGATACGGTTCCATGAGGGTCCTCAATAACCGTAAAAACACCAACATATACAGCTAAAATTAGAGGCATTAATATTGGTAACATGAATTGTTGCGTATCAGTTTCGTTATCGACGGCTGCTCCTATAGCTGCATATAACGAACTATACAACAAGTAGCCACCAATAAAAAATAATACAAACATGATTAGAAGGTTTGCAATTGGGACGCTATTCCAAATCTCGCTCAACAACATCTGGGCTTTTTCTTGTGTTCCTGGATTAGCCATTGCTTGTTCAAGCATTTGTTGTTGTGGAGTTGATAACTGTGATAAATCAATATTGAATATTAATGATAGAACTATCATAGCTACACCTCCCAAAATCACCCATATTACAAACTGAGTAATTCCAGCTAGAGAGGTTCCTATAATTTTCCCAAGCATTAACTGTACGGGTTTTACAGAAGAAATGATAATTTCGATAATTCTACTCGTTTTTTCCTCTATTACACTACGCATTATCATATTACCATAAATAATAATGAACATAAACAGTAAATAACCAGCAAGTCCCCCAAATGCTAGCTTCGCGATATTACCTTCTTTTGAAGATTTCTCACCGCTAAAGCTTTCTTGTATAATAACAACTTCTGCTTCTGTAGATTTTATCGTCTCTGAATCAATACCTACTGAATTCAGTCTAATATCCCTGACTTTTTTTTCAATCTTCGTTTGCAAGCTAGAAATGAGTGTTACCGATGGTGACTCTTCAGAATAGAATGTTGTTTCTAACTTTAACAAACTATCTAATCTAGAAGATGTTGATATTTTCTCTGAGATATAAAGAAGACCATATTCTTCATTCTCTTTAACTAGAGCGATTGCATCATCAAGAGATTTATCACTTAGTACATTATATGTTGTATTATCGGTATTTACAAATACACTTTGCACTTGGCCAGACTCATCTAAAATACTTATGGTACGTTGTTTGTTATTATTCAATTGAGTCAAGTAAGCAACAACTGCAATAAGCGCAATCATTATTAGCGGACTAAGAACCGTCATTATCAAAAAAGACTTATTCTTTACCTTAGTTAAGTATTCGCGTTTTATAATTAATCCTAGATGATTCATTTTTAGTTCTTTTTTACAGCTTGAATGAAAATATCGTTAGCACTTGGAATCAATTCTACAAAATGAGACACTTGCGCCTTGTTAGTTAAATATGTCAATAATTCGTTTGGAGAATCATTTCCATTAAGCTTAATATTAAGCTTTAACTCATCACCAACAGTTCTAAAATTGGCTGGAGACACTTCAAATTTTTGTGCTAACTCTTTTTGCAGTGATGTCTTGTTATCCGAGTTTAAACCGACTTCATAAGTATTAGTTTTAAATTCTCTTTTAATATCATCTAGTTTACCGTCTAAAATTTTGTTAGACAGGTTTAGTAAGGCAATGTGATCACAAAGCTCTTCAACAGATTCCATTCTGTGCGTAGAAAAAATCACCGTAGCCCCTTCTTCTCGCAATCTTAAAATTTCGTCTTTAATTAAATTCGCATTAATAGGGTCAAAACCTGAAAATGGCTCATCAAAAATTAGAAGTTTTGGTTTATGAAGCACAGTCACTACGAACTGAATTTTTTGTGCCATCCCTTTAGAAAGCTCTTGAATTTTCTTGTTCCACCAATCACCAATTTCAAGTCTTTCGAACCAATATTTTAAACGTTTTTTTGCTTCTGCATGACTTAAACCTTTTAACTGGGCTAGATACAATGCTTGTTCACCAACTTTCATCGATTTATATAACCCTCGTTCTTCAGGTAAATAACCTATGTCTCGAATGTGATGAGCCTGTAATTGTTCTCCATCCAACACAACACTACCAGTATCTGGCATGGTTATTTGGTTTATGATACGAATTAATGTTGTTTTTCCGGCTCCATTTGGTCCTAATAAACCAAAAATGCTGCCTTCTGGGACAGCTATTGATACATTGTTTAGCGCGGTAAAGTCTCCGAATTTTTTTGAAACAGAATCTGCTACGAGCAAATCTTTCATGTGGTAGTTTTTTGATTTATCTAGTTAGTCTGTAAAGATATTAAATGTTACAAAAGTACCAGTGATATTATATGTTTATTAACTAATGAAAAATTACTAAGTAAACAAGTTATCCCGTCGCAAGGACGGGATTAGTTCGATCACGCATTTTAAACCGCTTAGCGGTTAAAAATACCATCTCACTAAAAAACAAAACCCACCCTCGATAAATCAAGGATGGGAAAAAATTGCTATGAAAAAGAAAAATTACCACTAATTTAGAATTAGTGATAAATCAAATATACTATATTTTCTTTAATAAGAGTTAAACAAAATTATTATTCTTTATTTAGTAGCAAATAAAAAAGTCTTACCAAAAAGTAAGACTTTCAAATTTAATTATCTACCGTTTGAGCCTTTACTCAAGCTCACATTAAGAAAACATGTCCTTTACTTTTTCAAAAAACGACTTATCATTACTTGCTGGATTAGGTTCAAAGTTTTCATCTTCTCGCATGCTCTCAAAGAACTCTTTTTGCGCTTTGTTTAACGTTTTAGGTGTCCAAACATTAACATGAACTAATAAATCTCCTTTTCCATAACCATTGATACTTGGTATTCCTTTTCCGCGTAAACGTAATATCTTACCTGATTGTACACCTGGCTCTATTTTGATTCTTACTTTTCCTGTTACTGTATCTATTTCTTTTGAGCCTCCGAGTACAGCATCCGATATACTTACATACAAATCGTAATGAAGATTATCCCCTTCTCTCTGCAAAGTATCATGCTCTTTTTCTTCTATAGCTACGAGGAGGTCTCCTGCAATCCCATTTCCTGGCGCATCGTTACCTTTACCTGTAACTTTAAGTTGCATCCCATCAACAACACCGGCTGGTATTTTGATAGAAACTGTTTCTTCAGATACTTTAAGTCCTTGATTATCGGCGTCAGCTGGCTTTTTATCAATTGTCTGCCCAGCACCACCACATGTATTACAGGGTGCAGATGTCTGCATTCGACCTAATATAGTATTCTGTATTTTAGTAACTTGACCAGAACCATTACAAGTAGAACAGGTATTGTAAGTTGTACCAGGCGCTTGAATCTTTCGTTTTACCTTTATTTTCTTCTCAACACCGTTTGCGATTTCTTCGAGTGTTAACTTTACCCTTATGCGCAAGTTACTTCCTTTAACTCGTCGTTGACCTCCAAAACCACCACCAAAGCCAGAGAAGCCTCCACCTCCACCAAAAGCGCCACCAAATATATCGCCAAACTGACTGAATATATCTTCCATATTCATACCACCTCCACCAAAACCGCCCCCGCCTTCAAAGGCTTGGTGTCCGAATTGGTCGTAGCGTTGTTTCTTCTCAGGGTTGCTCAGAACCTCATAAGCTTCAGCTGCCTTTTTGAATTTCTCTTCAGCAGTTTTGTCATCAGGATTTTTGTCAGGGTGATATTTTAAAGCCATCTTTCGATAAGCCTTCTTAATCTCACTATCACTTGCCCCTTTGCTCAGTCCTAATATGTCGTAATAATCTTCTTTAGCCATGTTATATTATTTACCAACTACTACCTTGGCGTGTCTTAGTATTTTTTCTCCTATGAAATATCCTTTTTCAATAACATCAACAACTTTACCTTTCATTTTTTTGTCAGGCGTTTCAATTTCAGTTAGCGCTTGATGAAAATCCGGGTCAAAATCTTTGCCTTTACTTTCCATTTCTTTTAAACCTTTTTGCTCTAGTGCCTTTAAAAGTTTTTGATAGATTAATACAACACCTTTGCGTAATTCTTCAGCTTCCTTATCTTCTTCAATATGACTTAGTGCACGCTCAAAATCATCTAAAACAGGTAAAATATTCATCATTACAGAACTCCCTGCGGTTTCGATTAAATCTAACCGTTCTCGTGCTGTTCGTTTCTTGTAATTCTCAAATTCAGCAAATAGCCTCAAGAATTTATCCTTTTCTTTACCTAACTCTTCAGTCAACCTTTCTTCATTAGAAACTTCCTCTTCTTGATTATCATCCTGAGTTTCTTCTACTTGATTTTCTATATCCTGTTCTTTGATATCTTCAGTTTTTGCTTTCTTACTCATTTATGTTGTAATTTTTTAGCTCATTAAGGAATGGCAAAAGTACTGCCATTAATACTAAAATGTCAAAATGTCACCCATTATTTTTAATAAATTTTTAATAATAAACTCTAGTGTATTGTCTATTTTTGCGCCTAAACCATTAAATACTTAAAAATGAAAAAACAAATTTTTAATATCTTAACTATTATTGCAATCGGATTTGCAGTTGTAGCCTGTAAAGACAAAGCAAAAGAAGCTAATACTAGTGAAGCTGAAGCAGCTACTGTAGCAGAAAGCACATCTGCAAAATATGTTGCAAATGTAGGAGAATCCACAATTGAGTGGAAAGGCTTTAAGCCAACTGGAACTCATAATGGAACTATTGCCCTTGAAAGTGGTGTATTCACTACAAATGGTGGTGAAATTCATAGTGGTACTTTTTTAATAGATATGAATTCTATAACTAACCTTGATATCCCAGCGGATAAAGAAGGTAATGCAAAATTAGTTGGTCATTTAAAAAGTGCAGATTTCTTTGATGTTGAAAAATTCCCATCTGCTGCCTTCGAAGTAACTGGCTTAGAAGGCAATATGCTATCTGGAAACTTGACGATTAAAGGAACAAAAAATAATGTTTCCTTCCCTGTAACAGTTTCTAATGATGGAGAGAATATGACACTTACCAGTGAAGCATTTACTATCGACAGGTCTAAATGGAATGTAAAATACGGTTCTAAATCATTCTTCGACAATCTTGGAGACAAGTTTATAAATGATGATATCGAATTGAAAATTTCGATTAAGGCAAAGAAAAGCTAATAGTCTTAGCTACATAATAATAAAGAACCTGGACATTAAATGTCTGGGTTTTTTATTTCAATAAATCTTCAAGTGCTGGTTCCAGATGATGATATTTAAAGAAAAATCCAAGATTTTCAATTTTCTTTGAACTGACTCTCTGGCTCTCAAACAAAATAGTATGCATCTCTCCTAAAACAAGTTTCATTACAAACTTTGGAATATTAGGTAAAAAAAGAGGTCGCCCTAGAGCATTTGCAGCTGTTTTAGTTAACTCCACATTAGTTACAGGATTTGGAGACACACCGTTAATCACTCCATTTATTCCTTTTTCTAGAACATATAAAAACATATTAGCTAAATCAGTAACATGGATCCATGACTGCCATTGGTGACCCGTTCCGAAAGCAGCTCCAACGCCTAATTTAATCGGCTTGACAATCTCAGGTAATGCACCACCTTTACTAGCAAGCACTAATCCTATTCTTATTTTAGAAACCTTAAGTCCAAGAGTTTGGAATTCATCTACTGCTGTTTCCCATAATGATACAACTTCAGTCAAAAAACCACCACCAAACTCTTCACTACTTTCCTCATAATAATTGGTTAATGAATCTGCATAGATACCTATAGCACTAGCTGAGACTATTTGCTTAATACTATGTTCATTATTTTTAAGTGTATTCAATAAAAGCCCAGCCGTCTTTACACGACTATCTATAACTTGCTTTTTATAATCAGCTGTCCACCTTTTTGCAATAGAAGCTCCAACTAAGTTAATTATAGCGTCCACACCATTAAGACAATTAACATCTATTTCACCCTTATTTGGATTCCAGTAAAAACCTCTATAGTTGTCTTTTGTTTCTAGTTTATTTCTGCTTGTCGTTAAAAAATGTACAGTAATGTTTTTATCATGACATCTAGACACAATTTCTTGACCTATTAAACCTGTAGCACCTGTTATTAGTACTTTCATCACTAACAATTTTTCACAAAGTTACGGATTGATGACAACTATATATCAAGGATTAAGTTAGGTTTAACAGAAGTTTACTTAGCTTTAATTGCTGAGCATTTTACTCCATCTAATTATTTTTATGGAGTCGTTGAATGCTTCGATGCCCTCAACATTTCACGTTTTCCTGGAGGTCCAGGAAGTCGCTCTACAGTAAAGCCAACAGCTTGCATAGCACGTCTTACACTTCCTTTGGCGGAGTAAGTTACCAAAACACCCTTAGACTTTAAAGCTGCATGCATTTTTTGAAAAATAGTCTCAGTCCATAATTCCGGTTGTACGCGAGCACCGAAAGCATCAAAGTAAATAAGATTGAATTGTTCTTTATCTTCTATTTCAGAAAAGAATTGCTTTCTCTTTTTAAGGCTGAATCGATTCGTTATTAAATGTTGTTCTTCCCAAGAAACTCGATGCAATTTCTTGAAAATACTATCATATTCTTTTTCAGAAAGCGCCTCAACGTAATCAAGACTATTAATCTCATCAACTTCAACTGGATAAGCTTCAACACCGTGATAATCGATATTAAGTTGATGTTTGTCAGATTCAATTAAGGTAATTATAGCATTGAGTCCTGTCCCAAAACCTATCTCAAGAATACTAAATTGATTTGAAAAGTCTTTAGAAGCAATTACATGCTCCAACCCCATTTTAATAAATACATGATAAGCCTCTTGTATGGCTCCATGTTTAGAATGGTAATGTTCATTCCACTCTGGTAAATAGATGGTTTTAGAACCATCAGCCGTAGTAATTATTTTTCGTTGCAAACTATTGCTTTAGCAAAACACCATCAGCTTCGAAAGAATAGGTCTTCTTCACTTCTGTTATAGCTGCGATTTCTTCAGGTGTTTTTCCAGCATCTTCTGCATAATGACGTTGTTCTTCAACAGAAACTTCGTTTACAAAAGCTTTACCATTAATAACTACTTCTTTACCATCTATATCCTTCGGCACAAAAAAACCATAGTCCTTGAACTTTACCATTACTTGGTTGCCATCTTCAAGATTAAGCTTCATCCAACAACCTTTAGATTTACAAACTTCATCAACCTTGGCAACCATTTTAGAATTTACACTATCACCAACAGTCATGCTCTTATAATGTTCTGCCATACGTTCCGCAGGAAGGGCATCATCAGCTAAAATTTCTTTTCCAAAAGTCTCGTATGCAGCTATTTCTTTTGCTGATTCGGTTGTTTTCTCTTTACATGAGAAAGCAATAAGGGTTATAATTAATATTGAGAAAATTACGCGTTTCATATTGAAAAATTTAATTTGTTTTAAAATTCAAAGATACCATCTTTTTTAAACAATAATTTCATTTTTTATGAGCCATTTATTGCATAAATTTGCATCAGATTTAATTAAAGGGAATGAAAACAGATACTGTGACTCAAATAGATATAACTAAAACTTCCAAAAGTAAGATTGAAAATGTTGATTTCAACAACTTAAGTTTTGGTCAAGTATTTTCGGACCATATGTTGGTATGCGATTATAAAGATGGTACATGGGAAACACCAAAAATTATCCCTTATCAACCTATTACTTTAGAGCCATCCGCCAAAATATTTCATTATGGTCAGTCGGTTTTCGAAGGGATGAAAGCCTATAAAGATTCAGACAATAATATCTTAGTTTTTAGACCAATCGATAACTGCAAACGTTTGAATATATCTTCAAAAAGGTTAGCCATTCCTGAGATTCCTGAGGCCTACTTTATGGATGGTTTAAAAGAACTTTTAAGGCTAGAAAAAGATTGGATTCCAACTTCGGATGGTAGTGCTCTTTATATCAGACCATTTGTATTTGCAAGTGGAGAGGGGTTTCATGCTTCTCCTGCGGACGCCTACAAATTTGTTATAGCCTGCGCACCTTCAGGATCTTATTTTGCAGGTAAAGTAAAAGTACTTATTGAAGAAACATACTCCCGTTCTGCCAATGGTGGTGTAGGCTTCGCTAAAGCTGGAGGTAATTATGCTGGACAGTTTTACCCAACACAATTAGCAAAAGATAAAGGGTATCATCAAGTGATTTGGACAGATGATAATACGCATGAATACATTGAAGAAGCAGGAGCTATGAATATCTTTGCAAGAATCGATGACACACTTTTAACAGTGCCAACAAGTGATAGAATCTTGGATGGTATTACTCGTAAAAGTATTATTCAAATTGCCAAAGATGAGAACATTCCTGTTGAAGTTAGAAAAATCTCTGTAAAAGAACTCATTGAAGCAGCAGAGAATGGTAGCCTCAAGGAATTATTTGGTGCTGGTACAGCTGCTGTTATATCCCCTATTGCTGGTTTTGGTTTTAAAGGACAAGACTACGATTTACCAGAAGTAGAAAACTCTTATGCCTCTTTATTAAAGAAACGTATTACAGATATCCAGACAAATAAGACTGTTGACCCTTATGGTTGGAGAGTAAAGGTCTAGTCTCTTTCTAAAATTTCTGCGATATTGGGCTTGAAGTAATTTGGTCCCTTTAGCACTTTACCGTCTTCACGATAAATAGGTTCTCCGTCAGCACCTAATTTACTCATGTTGCTACGTTGTATTTCGTTAAAGACTTCCTCAATTTTGTGTTGCATTCCATGTTCAATAATGGTACCACACAGAATATAAAGCATATCACCTAAGGCATCAGCAACCTCAACAAGGTCGTCATTAGTTGCTGCTTCTAAATATTCTTCATTTTCTTCACGCATGAGTTTATAGCGTAACATATTCTTATCAGCACCAAGGTCGGCTTTTGGTGTTTCTCTATAGCCTAGTTTATATGCAGTATGAAATTCTTGAACGGCAGCAATCTTTTTTTTCATGTTTGGTGTAATTGACTTGTTTGATTATTTTCGTTAAAAATAATTAATGTTCAGCACAGGTCAATTAATTTTTGGAGCTTTATTTTTTATCGTTTTTGTGATTCTTATGTTCTTTATGTATCGCAAAGATTTAAAACTTCATAAAGTATATTATAAGGGTACTGTTTGGGTGCTAATTGCTTTTATTTCTTTCTTATTGATGTTAATAGCCGTGAAGTTCTTTTCCACATAGACAATTCAAAATCATTTTTGATACCTAAAGCTTGATGACATAAAGTATAAAAGTAGGAATATAGACGTCTAACTTGTTGTAATATAAAGCAGTTATGACATTTCTATACATTCTCTCTGGGTTGATATTATTAAATGGGCTCTTGTTGTTCTTTAGTGTCAACAAAACAAAATCTTGATTGGCTAGACAAAATATTTGATGGTTAAAATTCATTATCTTTGGAATGAAACAACTTTAACCAATAATAGCCAAAATGAAATTTTTAAAGTACATCTTGTTCCTTTTGCTTATACTAGCAATTGGATTCGCTATATACATTGCAGTACAACCAAATGAATTTAGCGTAACTAGAACCAGAAACATACAAGCTCCTCCAGCTGTTATTTACAATAACGTTAGTGATTTTAAAAACTGGGAAGCTTGGTCTTCTTGGGTTGAAGAAAAACCTGATACAAAAATTACACTACCTGAAAAAACCGAAGGTGTTGGGAGTTATTACACGTGGGAAGATGATGACGGTGTTGGCACCATGAAAACCATTGCTGTAGACCCCAATAAATCCATAAACCAAGAAATGCAGTTTGGAGAATTCCCCAGCTCTGATGTATCATGGGATTTCAAACCAGATGCTAAAGGTGGTACAGATGTTACATGGAATATTTCTGGTAAAGACCTACCATTTGTATTTAAGTTCTTTTCGACCATAATGGGTGGTATGGAAAAACAAATTGGCCCTCATTTTGAGCGTGGTCTTGAAAAACTAGATGATATTGTTGTAAAAAGTATGGAAGCTTATAGCATCAGTGAAAGCGTCATTACCGAATATGGTGGTGGCTTTTATATGTACAAAACTACAGCTGTAACATCAGAAAATATAAGTCAGGTCATGGGGAAACAATATGGGGAAATCATTGGCTATATGTATAAAAATAACATCAAGCAAACCGGAATGCCATTTACAATTTATGATGAACCAGATGCAAATGGCAATGTTATAATGAGTCAAGCCATTCCTATCCAGAATAAAGTAATAGCAAGCCCTGGAAGTGAAGTTTTATGTGGTTATATTCCAAAAACTAGGGCACTAAAGACAACATTAAAAGGCAACTACACTTATTTACATAACGCTTGGGAAACTACAATGAAATATGTATCCGAAAATGATTTACAACAATCTAATTTAAAGCCTTTTGAAATTTATCAGACCGATCCTGATAATTACCCTAATCCCGCAGATTGGATTACAGAAATTTATATTCCTTTAAAAGATTAAATGAAGGCAGTATTGCTTGTTTTTTTAGGTGGAGGTCTCGGCAGTGTGCTACGCTTCTGGATTGGTAAATACCTAAATAATGCGAATGACGGTATCCCATATGGAACTTTTATCGCTAATATATTAGGAAGCCTCCTAATCGGAATCATTCTCGGCTTAGCAGCGAAAAATGATGCTTTATCCCAAAATCAAACTTTATTATTAGCCACAGGGGTTTGCGGTGGATTTACTACATTTTCAACCTTTGCCTATGAAAATCATGTATTCTTGAAATCTGGAGATTTCACAAGCTTTGCCTTATATACTATAGCAAGCTTTGTGATTGGATTCTTAGCCGTTTTTGCTGGTCTTTTTTTGGTAAAATAATTAATGCTTATCAAAGGCTTTTACACCTGCTTCAATTTTAGTTGAAACATAATTCTCTCGAGGCACTATTGGGCACGAGTATTTATCGTTATAGGCGCAGTAAGGATTGTATGCCTTATTAAAATCTATTTCAATAGAATCACCATCAGGAATTCTTAAATCTATGTAACGTCCACCGCCATAAGTTTCCTCTCCATTGGTATCGTCTAGAAAAGGTAGAAACAGGTAGTCCTTAAATTCTTCTTCTTTCATTAACTCCTTACCCTGATAAACATTCAACTGGTGTCTTTTTCCTTTAAGGATAAATAATAATACACCATAAACTCGCTCTTCAGACAAACGACTTGTAGTGGTTTTCATCTTAAACCATTCGGAATTAGGAGTACGTTTTAATTCTGCGCTTACAACATACGAAGAATCAAACTGAAAGAAATCCAGTGTTTTAAAATTTTTTCTATCCTTGTCTTTTAACGGTGATTTACTGGCATCTTTATATTCAGCATTGATTTCTCTTTGGAACTCAGTTTCACCCATAATTGGACGCTTATCCTGAGCACAACCATACAATGAACTAATTAAAAGTAAAACAAGAATATACCTCATTAATTATTTGGATTGAAAGAAGGGTTTAAATTAGATTGGTATGCATTTAATAATTGCCCTGTAATATTATCGAACTTATCGGGGTCAGATAAAGTCTTGATTTTTTCTGGGTCGAATTTACCTTCCAAATAGAAAGCTGTTGTCTGTTTCGCATTACTATTAAATAAAATAACATCCGTTAAAACCACTCCAAGTTCTTTTACAGAAATAATGCGCGTAGCGGATAGTTCGTTCTTTCTGAACATATCTTTATATCCATAATTAGTGACTTCGCTTAATTCATTCACTAAACCCATTCTTTTAGCTTCTGGGACATTTTCGAACTTTATATATTTAAGATCTGTAATATTGCCTAAGACATTACTTACTTCTGGAGACATTGACCCTAAGACCGCTTTCATAAAATTTGGTACTTGGAAAGAAGTTGCTCCTATATCGTTTTTATGATTGTTATAAAAACTTTGAAAACTACTTCCACAATTAAACATTAAAAAGCACAATAAAACTAGAGAATATTTTTTCATATCATTAATTTCTAATTCAAAAATACAACATAAGATTATTTTGACTAGTTTTGATTAACAATTAGAACAAGACAATGAATCAAGTCAGAATTTATAAGCAACTATGTACCTCTTCTTTTTCAAGAAGTCGGACGTCTTATATTTTGTGATGATATCAATATAGCATTAAACAATTATAAAAAGTCCGACAATTATGTCGGACTTTTTACATTTATAACAACAACCAATCATGATCAAACTTTACAAAAATTACCTTAAAACTTTCGATGGTTTATCGAGAGAAGTCTGGTGGTTAGCCCTAATTACATTTGTAAATAGAGCAGGCACCATGGTAATTCCCTTTTTAACACTATACCTAACTGAAGACTTTAAATTTACGCCTACAGATATAAGTTGGATTATGAGTGCCTTTGGTTTAGGTTCTGTGCTTGGCACATGGATAGGTGGTAAACTTACTGATTCTATAGGCTACTACAAGGTTATGGTAAGGTCACTCTTATCTACTGGTTTTCTATTTATTGCTTTACAGTTTCTTGACACTTTTGCAACTATATGTATCGGCATTTTTTTAGTAATGACAGTTGCTGATACCTTTAGACCAGCCATGTTTGTCGCCATGAGCGTTTACAGTAAACCAGAAAATAAAACTAGATCTGTAACACTAATTCGATTAGCTATAAACTTAGGGTTTTCAGCTGGGCCAGCAGTTGGCGGTTTAATTATTACGACTATGGGTTATGGTGGTTTATTTTGGGTAGACGGTATTACCTGTATATTAGCAACAATTTTACTTATTAAAGTATTAAACCCTCGGGTAGCAAAGCCCGTAGATGAGATAATTATCGAAAAACCTGTGTCTGTTTACAAAGACAAACCCTTCTGGATATTCTTTATAGCAATGTTC